>JAQUXC010000002.1 GCA_028692545.1 Patescibacteria group bacterium
ATGTATTAACAGTACTTCCTGCTGGTACAAAAATCAAAACATTACATCCACCTGCTCCAAAAACACCACAATATACTCTATCTTCAGGAGTTTTCCAATCATCTGCTATAGCACAAAGTTTTGCATCAAGTGGTACAAACTGATTTATATCTGCACTTTCTGCCATAGAAAATGAATCAATTTCACCACTAAGCATTTCAACAGGGTACCATGACAAACACCTATACTCTGCATTATCTCCTCTAGTATTATTTATTGCATATGATTTATCATACTCAAGGCAATATCCTTTTAAACCAATATGTTTTGTCTTGCTACCTATTGCTACATTGGTTTCATAAGGTGTATTTATAGAATCTGGAATTGTGCCTATTATATTACTCTCATCATATGGATAATAAAGTGTTTGTGATCCATATACTGCTTTTGTATAGTGACAATCACAGTTATCATTATTATCTATAATTTTATGTGGGCCATCGATATCTACAAAGTTAAAATTTGGTTGACATACATTTGCATTTTTGAAATTTGCAGATACTGTTTTTGGTATTACATATGAATCAGTAGAAGTTGAAATATCTGTGACCATATTATTTATTTCTGTCCAAGGAAATGGAGAATCAGCTTCTGGATACAATCTACAGGATTTACTTTGTGAATTAGATAAAACAGAAGGATTAAATGGACTAGAAAGAGGATTTTTTATACCTATTCCCATTTTATATACAAAATTATTATTATTTGCTGTATTTTTTACTATAATATGTCCCAAACTATAATCTGAAGTTGTAGTTGTCTTTATAGGACTAAGTGTATCTATTGGATAAAGTCCAGGAATAGAATAACCACTCAAGTCTAAATCTGACCAACTATAAGAGCCTCTATCCTGTCTATATGAATCTAATGTAAGAGGTTTGATATCACTGTTTCTTTTGAAAGGATGTGAACAGGAATTTCCATTGTCAGATACCTCATCACATGCTATTAGCGATATACAAGAACTTTTTACTTGACCGCTTCTTTCATCAAATGTCTTTGTTTGAGATCCACAAGTAGACCATTCTCCACATTCCCTATCTCTAGTAACCTTTAAAAGTTTATTTGTATCAGATGATTTGTAATCATCACCAGGAGATAAAACATTATTCACATAACTTTCATTTGCATTCCAAGATAAATTTGAATCTGCTGTATTATTAAATAATACACATCCTTCTTTTAGAGATGGATAGCTACAACTACTGTCATCTAGATTATCATTGTTTATATAATAATAATCACCTTCTACTTTATCAAAATTTATATCATCAAATAATATATGAGAACCAACAACTCCATCTACATAAAAAGCAACGCTACAGTAATTAGCACTAGACATAACTTTATATAATCCATATATATAATGCCAACCATTTTCAGAAACATCTTCTCTTATATAAGATTTGGAGCTCATATAAGGAAATGCAAAAGGAGTACTTGAACCTTCAAAGAAATTAGTAAAACTATTTGGATTTTGTCTACAATTCAAAAATGTAATTACAGATTCAGTTCCCGTTGCCATATTTCCATCAAATTTTACCCATGCACCCAATCTATATATATCTCCTGAATTTACAAAAAAGTTGTAGAGGTTACTGACTTCTGTATGTTTATATGCAAGCATATTCAATTTATCAGAACCTGATTGTGAAATTTGATAATCCAAAATATTTCCCCTATCTGGATCAGTTAGAGACGCTATAGCTCCAGTAGATAAACTTATACTACTGTCTTCAATATCCCAAAATGCTTTTGTCCATTGACTTGCAGAAGAAAAATTCAAATTATCTCCCAAATTTGTTGCTACATAATCTCTCATATTTTTATTGTCCAATGGATCTATAAACTCAGAACATCCACTTGACTCTTTATCACATACTGCAGCATACTCATTATTATATATATAGTCTCCAAGAAATGGTTTCCAAGAATCTGCTAAGTTATAAGACAAATTATCATAATTTTCATTGTACAATAAATAAGAACAATCCACTCCATCTTTTGTATAAAATCCAGCCTTTATATTATGTACCAAATCTACATCTTTGTATTCGCATTCCAATCCTCTAGGATGAATCTTGTATATTTTACTATTATCTGGTTTTGTAAATGCAACACAATTTTTATATTCATCTAGACACAAAATTTGTTTATCTGAAGAACCATATTTATCACTTGAAATATAATTGTCTGGATTATTTATAAGGTATGTATCATAATAGGTACTACTATCATCACTTACTCCAAGTGATCCACAACCTTTATTTGAAGATGAACATGAATATTTATCATCATCTACTATATAAACTATATCATCCTTTGGAACAACAACAGTACTGGTAGTAATGTTCGATGGTATAACATATGAATTATTTTTATAATAATATTTTCCTATATTACATTCTTTTCCATATGAATTAGTCTCATTTTCACAATAAGCATTAAACGTTTGCTGAAACGGCATATCTGAATTATGTGTATCTATCATTGCTTTGCAACCAACGTATTCTTCTTTGCATAAATTACTAAATTCATACAAATACACAGGGATATTATCCTTGTCTGTATATCTCTGACATCCAAGATAAGGAACAGCAGATCCATTTTCATCGGGATTATCTTCACCAAAACATACTTTTGGAGTATTCCATGAATCTTTTATCTTGTAAAAACTACTTTGAATTTCTTTCAAAACTATATTATCTATATATATACCATCTATATTATAAGTCGTATTATTAATAGCTACAGCAAATTTCAACGTCAAACTAGAACTATTTATATTTATACTTTCTGGACTTATTATAGATACTTCATAAAGAGCCCAATCTTCATTATCAACTGTAATACTCTGATTGAAGTCTAATATTTGATTACCTGATTGTGCCTTTGCTTTATTAAAAATGTTATTATAAAGGAACTGATCTTCAGAAGTACCTCCAAAAAAGTCAGATACACTATTACCACTGAATGTTTTTGCCCAAAAACTCAATATATACTTTTTGCCTGGCATAACATTAATACTTCCACTGTTATATGTTAAATTCATAACACTCATGCTACTAGCTGTGCCCCCTTCTATAGCAACTTTCATTGATTGTCCATTGTAATAAACAGATTCACTACTTGGCGCTTTATGGGTATCTAAACTACCAGATGAAGCATCCCAGCCATTTATAGAGCCACTTTCAAAACCTTCTTCTAGTAAATTTCTTACATTACCAGCATTATTACCGTCATATTTTGTACAACCAACATTTTTAGCACTACATTTTCTACTCAAAGATGGTGCTATTTTATACACTATTTTATCATCACTTTCTTCTCTTCTTAAATCTATACATTCATCTGTTATAGGTATTGTTTTTGACAATAATCTATTGTGAGCAATTGCATTTTCATCATAAAATGTTCTGCAATCCAAATCACTACTTGGATCACATTCTACTACATTACTTCCATTATCTAGACAATTTGTGCCACCAATTGTCACATTAGTACAAGGTGCATAACCATCAGCACTATATGAGTCTACTATATTACTTTTTAAAACTTTCCATGTCTTCAATTGATATGCCTCTGTGTCAGATCCTTCCCACGTATAATACAATGTTATTTCTGCTTCTTCTGGTTTTACACATTGCCTTATTCTATTATAATATTCCTTCGATTCTCCTCCTTTTTCTAATTTATCTAAATTTGTAAATAATTCACATGACTCTTCTGATCTAGGACAATCGGTAGCAGAGTTAGGGATAAAATTATTATCAATTGGAAATACCTCTACATTATTTTCAGTTGCTTCCATTTTATCAAAATATCCAGGGAACTCTGAAAAAGTATCAAAACCATTACATGCACTTGGGCATTTATCATTCTCAGAAATAACAGCAGGGATCATCGAAACAATTCCTTTTAACTCCGGATAATATGATGCACATCCAACATTTTCAAAAGAACATTGTTTGGCATATCCCGAGCATTCTGGCTTATTTGGATTTGTATCACATGAATAATATGATGGAGCCGTTTTTATATATTTGTTATTGGAACTACCATATTCTATATAAGAACTTGGATCTCCCTCACCATCACAATTAAAATAATTACCATTCCTAGTACAATAATTATTAATTTCTGAAAAACTATTTAACTCAAGTTGAACAGAATCTATATCAACATTACCAGAAAGACCCGTTAAAATTACGTGTGCATTTTGAGAATTTTTAGCCATATCTTTTGTAATATACAAATAACCACTCTTTCTTTCCCACTCATTATTTGTATTTCCAGAAAAAGATAAATCACTATTAGAGACATAAATTAATGGGTTAGTACCGCTTGGACACGTTCCTTCATTCTCACAAAATTTCAAATTAACAGATACAGCACCATTTCCTCTTACAGAGTAACTTAGTGTATACAAACCACCCGTTGGTAATTGAATTGGCATCCAAAGCCAATTAGATGGATTATTCACACCATCATTATCATATTTAAAATATTTAGAACCAGATAAAGCACCATCATCTTTTAATCCGCCTAAACTATTTTGCCAATCAGTTTCATATAACCAACCATCTGGCCTTTGATATCCATAAAAACCTTCTGTTTCTTCATCAATTTCAAAACTTCCATTTGGTACAAAATTTACACGCTGTTTTACTTCTATTAATTTATTACAAGAATCATTTGAATAGTCACATGTTTCTACGTTACTATTAAAATATATAGGATTAGATTCTTCATCCCAAGAACAAATCCCAGATTCATCGCATGACTTATCTTTCAAATATTCTCTACAACCAACTTCTTCTTGAGGACAACTTTTTAGTGTGTTTGTAAGATATGATTTTGATTCTTTCTTATCATCTACCAGTGTTGTACAAGTATTGAATTCACTATTACATTGATCACCTTTAAATCTCCAAATATTTTTTTCTTTTAGACAATAATCATATCCTCCAATACAATTACCAAAATCATCTTCTTTCAAACAGTGGGCGGTATCAGCACAATCAGTATAACGATTTGAACTTTCTGTCATTTCAAGTGCAGAATAATATCCTTCTAATCTACATTGTTGAATTGGGGCTCTCATAATCCAATTTGGATCTACAAGTCCACATAATTCAGATTCATCGAGCTCTTTTACCATACAGCCACCATCTTTCCATTCATAATATACAGTTTCAAATGGTCCAGAATAAATACATGCACTCTCGCTTGGATTACTTGATGTCATATCTGTAATATTATTTATGACACCATTTGAATCTGTCTCATATTTATAGCAATAACCTTTTGATGTTGCATTTCCTCCGTCCCACTTTGTTTGTATATTTAAATCATTTGAATTTCCAAATGACTCACATTCTGTTTTATTATCTTTATTTATAAAATAAGGGTCTGAAGAAAGAGGTCTCCATCCACAATATTTATCCAATACTGGAGTAGTTGAATTTCCGTCCTTATAATAATGCCCTTTCTTATCAAATTGACTTATTACATTATCAAGTGTACATCCCATAGAGCTACATCCTTCCGGTATTTTTTGAGATTGACCCATCTCATAAATATATGTAGCTGCTAATTCCCAACCAACAGGTATTATTCTTGCCTTTCTTAATTTTTGCATTGAAGTATAAGAATAACCCTCTTCTAAAGATGGTTCTCTTACAGAAGCAGAACTATTTATATCAATAAATCCAAAAAATCTATCTTTTTTCAAATAGTTTGCGTCTACTGCTTCTTTTAAGGATAACCCATCTCCTGATTGAGCTTTTCTAAGTAGTTGTGCAAACTCTGAATCAATAGATCCATTATTCAAACTACTTATAATATCATCACCCATGTCTGTTTCTAATTCTGTAATAATATCAATATCCTTTGCTGTAAGATTGTAAGATATTCTACTTATAGATTCAAAAATTCTATTTATAACATCAAGTGGACCTTTTATAGTATTAATTGAATAATCACCATAAGGTTGATCTTCTTCTGATATCAGTGGAGTATATTCTGGCTGAGGAGCTAATGATTCAAATAACCTTTGAACTAATTTGTTTAGACCTTCACTTACAAGAGTATTCAAAAATATATTTGCCGTATCGGCTGCCATACTACCCGTTGATATTTCAGATACTTTTTTTGTTTCAGCTCTTATAGCTGCTAAGTCCTCTTCTGATACCTGTGCTGGTTTTTTTATTCCACCGGTAATAATAGCTGTAGCAGGCTTTGCACTATCAGGATTAATCCTATTAAGTTCTGCTATTTTTTTGGCTTCTTCTGCAAATTGCGCAAAAGATAATTCTGTCATATTTACATACTGGATATCACTCTCTTTTACCTTTACCATATCTTTCACAAAATTCATCGCCGCATAAGAACTACTATCACCTGTAAGCTGTGCTAAAGAATTTCCATTTAATTTTACTAGAGAAGAAGGATCGTCTCTTAATTTATCAGCAAGTGATCCCCATTTTTTTTTCATATCATCTAAACTACATCTCGGTTCTGCCAACGGTGACGATCCACTTAATGAATATTTTGACAACTTTAATTGCATACCAAGTTTCACATCAAGACCACCAGGTGGTTCACATACATCTATAAAAACTCCTGTAGAGCTGGCTATACCTTTTGATATTTGATCTATAAAAGATGCACCAGCAGCATCTCCTGCTTTTTTGTTAAAATCTTTCCATCCATCCGTGGTCCAAAGAGCTTTTTGACCTGGTCCACCACCAACTACACTTTTTGCTGCTTCCTGAGCAAGCATATTCATATAAGTTTGCAAACCTTTTTTAAAAGCAATCGAAACTATATCTTTATATACTTTTGTATAGACCCAATTAACTTTGTCCCAAACAAAATTTGCTATCTTTGCAGCTAAATTAGTAGGATCGACAACCACTTGAGCATGGGCTGTTTTTGGCGCACAAAGAAAATTAAAATTAAAAACAAACAAAAATACTATGAGTAAAGATACTATACTTAATTTTTTGGTGTTTTTGTTTAGATACATTTATATTTAATTATTTATTTTATTGATCTATCTGCGTTTCATTCAAGGCTTCCAAATAAATTCTTTTTAAATCTTCATTTGAAATTTGATTCAAATTGTCTGCATCTGCCCCACCTTCTATCATCATATTTCTTATTTCATCAGGAGATAAATTTTGTAATTTTTGAAAATCATCTTCAGAAATATCTGGAATCTCTAAATCACTTTCTGAAGTATCTGGAGCAAGTCCTGAATCTTCAAAATTATAATTAGGATTATTTGCAGCCTTTACAACTTCAGCATGTATTTTATTCAAATCACTTTCTGAAAGTTGATCAATCATTGATTGCGAATAACCAGATTGCACCAATGCTTTTTTTATATCCTCTATTGTAAATGTCTGAGTTGTACCCGAAGAATCATTTATTATATTTGCTATATCAGCTGTATTTCCAATTTTACAACTATCATCTGTACACTCCGCTCCAGAAGAAACCATATTTATAATTTCATCATAATCAGATATACCATCACTATCAGTATCAACTAAATAAGGACTCGTTCCATAAACATATTCTTCCTCATAATCAGAAACTCCATCACCATCACTATCTTTTAATCTATTTAAATATTGAATAACTGGTTCCTTATCTTCCAAAACAATACTTGATTGAATAAATGGGCTTTTTATTTGCATAGTTATTTTCCAAATTCCAAATATAATAGCAAAGAAACCAACAAAAAAAATTAATCTAACAACAAAACTATCATCTGAAAAATGATCAATTATTGTTTTCTTTTTAATGACACTACTATCGCTAGATTTATCACTTGCAAAAAAAAGATTTTTTTCTTTATTATTCATAGTATAAAGAAATATATAAGGAATTAAAACAAATACCTTTTCTTAGAATTATTATACTAATTTTTTATGTTAATGACAAATTAATCCAATCATTTATACTTAATTTTTCTGCTCTTACATTTTCATCAAAACCAAGTTTGAAAAAAGTAGTCTTTAGAACATCCTTATTGATGTTTAATCCTATGCTCAAATTGTTAATTAATGTCCTTCTCTTAGAAGAAAATCCTATTTTTACAAACTGCCAAAATTTTTTTTCATCAAAATTAGCAAATGGACTTTTTTTATAAATAGAAAATTTTATAACCGCTGAATCTACATCTGGACTAGGATAAAAACTATCTCTTTTTACATCGAAAAGATATTCTGTATGAGAATAAAGATTACACATTATAGAAAGTTTTGACCACTTTCCATCTTTGTTTATTATCCTATTTACCACCTCTTTTTGAAGCATTAAAATCATTTCTTTTGGTTTATATTTTTGCCCTAAAAATATTCTCAAAAACATAGAAGTTATATTGTAAGGAAGATTTGAAATAATTTTATAATTTTCTAAAAACTCTTTTAAAAAAACTTCTTCTGGATTTATCTTCAATATGTCTAATTCAATAATTTCAAAATTTTTAGATTCTGAAAGTGGCTTTAAAAACTTTACAAGATTTTTATCAAGTTCTACAACTTTTAAATTAATGTCTTTTTTTACAAGTTCTCTTGTAAGTGTTCCGATACCTGGACCAACTTCTAAAATATTATCACCCTGTTTCAAGTCTGAAGAATCAATAATTTTTTCTAAAATATTTTCTGAAATCAAAAAATTTTGCCCTTTAGATTTTGACGGCAAAATTTTATTAACTTTCAATAAACGCTGTGTATCATCTAATAAACTCATAAATTATTTGAACATATAAAATAATGATAATATACCTGCAAATACAAAACTAGCTGTAAAAAAATCTTTAAAAGAAACAAAAATAATAGAGAAAGCAAATAAAAAAAGACACGCTAATATCTTGCCAATACTAAGACCTGCTTCAAAACTTACTACTGCTTCCATTATACTATTATCATTTTCATCTTTTGTTCCTTTATAGCCCTCTCTTGCACTTTCATAAATAATAGATCTCATTGAAACATCAATCCCTGATTTTGCAGTTTTTGAAGCTGTATCAAAAATAAATATTGGTATTATTGTTCTTGTAAAAGTTTTTGCAATCCATGTAAAAGCATAAAAAAATGAACTAAGTCTCAAAATAATTTTTTTATCCCTTTTATCACATATTTTTCCTATATAAAGAGTTGCTATAAGCATAATCATAGTAGAAATTCCGGATAATATTCCTATTTTTTCATAACTAATAATGATAACCGACATAAATATAGGCCAAAAAACCATAGCAATAAGCTCTTCTGCATATCCAATATATGAAAATAAACTTTTAAAATTTTTCTTTTTGAAAATATCCTTAAGAATAAAAGAATATTTAAAATCTCTTTTTGTAAACTCTTCTTTCGTAATAAGCATTGGTAAATTTGATATCAAAAAAAGAAGAGATACTATTATAAAAAGCACACTAAACCCAAAATAAGTAATTATTAAGCCTCCTATTATTGGACCAAGTACGAACATAAGTGAACTAGAAATAGAATATGAACTAATTTCTCTTCCTTCTTCTGTATTTGTAGAATTATGAGCAAAATCAGCATGAAATGCTGGCCAATAAAAAGATTTTTGTATTGCATAAATTAACATTGCAACACAAAATAATATTGGAAAACTTGGAATTAAAAAAAGTGAAAGATAAAAAAATATATAAAGACAACTACCAATAAACATTCCATTTTCATAACCATAACGATTTGCAAACTTTGCACCATATGGCATTATAAAAAAATATAAAATATAAACAAAAAAATAAAATATAGCAATATTTGAAACGGAATATCCCATTCTATACAAATAAATTGGCTCAAAAATTTGAACCATCGCAAGTGCCAAATTTATTATCATATTTGATACAAATAGCTCTCTTGCTTGACGTCTCATTCTATATGGTAGAAAATTTCTAAAAAATTTTATTATTTCTTTTTTGTTCATTTTTATTTTTAATAATATATATTTTGTCATACAGCTTATAATGTTGATCCCGTAACGTACAACGTAATACGTAATACAAAAATGGCCTCAAAACCGTCTAACGTACAACGTTTTTAACTAACAACTATATTTACTATTTTATTTTTTATATAAATAAATTTCAAAATATTTTTATTCTCTAAATAATTTTTTACATTTTCAATTTGTAAAATAAGATTTTTTAATTCTTCTTCTTTTATATCAACACTTACCACAACACTTGCTCTAAGTTTACCATTTACTTGTACTGGAATATTTACCTTATTTTCTATTATTAATCTTTTGTCATATTTTGGCCACACCTGATTACATATGAAATTATTATTTTTTAAAATTTCCCAAATTTCCTCAGATACATGAGGTGCAAAACATGAAAGCATTATAAGATAAGAATCTACTAATTCTCTTTTTGGATTTTTTAATAAACTAAGTTCTTTGAAATAAATCATAAGCGAACTTATTGCAGTATTGAACTTGAAAGATTCAATATCTTCAGAAACTTTTTTGATAGTTTTATGTAATAATGATTCTAATTTCTCGTGTTTATCATTTCCATATTTTAAATCCAAAAAATACTGCCAATTTTTATCCAAAAATCTTCTTTGTCCACGAATTCCATCAGTATTCCATGGCTTTGGATCTTCAAGTGGACCCATAAACATTTCATACATTCTAAAACTATCTGCACCAAATTCGTCTATTACCTCATCTGGATTTACTACGTTACCAAGAGATTTACTCATTTTTTGACCATCTGTTCCAAGTATAAGACCTTGATTTATAAGTTTCAAAAATGGCTCATCAAAATTCAAATACCCCGTATCTCTTAAAACTTTTGTAAAAAATCTAGAGTATATCAAATGCCCTACAGCATGCTCTGCTCCACCAACATAAGTATCTACTGGCATCCATTTTTCTATATTTTCTTTTGAACAAAATTCTTGATCATTGTTTGGATCTAGATACCTATAATAATACCAAGAATTATCTACAAATCCATCCATTGTATCAAGCTCTCTTTTCGCATTACAACCGCATTTTGGACATTTTACATTTTCATTAAATTGTTTTGAAGACGCAAGTGGTGATTTTCCTGTAGGTCGAAAATCTGTTACATCATCTGGAAGTAAAACGGGCAAATCAATTTCTCTCACTTCTACCATTCCACATTTATCACAATAAATAATAGGAATTGGGGCCCCCCAATAACGCTGACGAGAAACAAGCCAATCTCTTATTTTATATTGAACAGTTAATTTTCCACTTGCCTTTTCTGTAATTTTTATTTTTGCATCTTCTGAATTCATTCCATCAAATTCTTCTGAGTTTAACATTATTCCACTTGCCTCAGTTGCTCTAATTCTACTTTCAATATCTTTAATTATTTCTGGAAATTTTTTTACACCAGTACTTTCACTAAAATGTCCATAATTTTCAAAAATTTTATATTCAGCTTTTAATACTTTTTCCAATTTTTCTTTTTCGCTTAATTCAATATATGGATCATTGTCAGAAAAATATGCATAAATTTTAAAAACATTTGATTGTATTTTTTTGTAATCAATTTTTTCTTTCAAAAAATTTATAGCAAATTCAACATTATCATCAGAAAATGCGTCACTATTTTTTATTTTTTCTTCACTCATAAATTCTGTTGCAGGAGCAACGAGAAATAATTTATCAACTTTTAAATTTATCTTATTTATCAAATGCATAAGAGCTGGTGCTCCCATACTATGACCTATCAAAATATCACTTTCTGTAAAATCAGCTACAAATGGTTTTAATGCTTCAATCCATTTTTTGACAACCGGTTTATCACTATCAGGCATATCAGGAACTATTACTTCATAATTCATTTTTTCCAAATCTTTTTTAAGAGACAAATACCAATTACTCTTTGAACTTCCAGATATACCATGTAAAATCAAAACTTTTTTCCTTCTGTTTGATTTTACAACATCTATTATTGATAAATTAAATTTATTTGCAAATTCAAAATCCCTTTCATCGTGAGCAGGAACACACATTATAGCTCCAGTTCCATATGAAGATAAAACATAATCTGAAATATAAATTGGAATTTCTTTTTTATTTACTGGATTAATAGCTTTTGTCCCACATAGCTCTACCCCTGTTTTATTTTTATTCAAATCTGTTCTTTCAAGATTACTTTTTTTTGAAGTAGTTATTATATATTTTTTTACTTCATCAAAATTTTGTATTTTGTCTTTCAATTCTTCTACTAATTTATGTTCTGGGGTAAGCACTATATATGTAGATCCATACAAAGTATCAGGACGAGTAGTAAACACTTTTATTTGTTTATTAAAATCTTTTATTTGAAAATCAATTTCTGCACCATCTGATCTTCCTATCCAATTTCTCTGCATTGTCTTTAGTGCCTCTGGCCAATCAAGTTTATCCATATCAGACAATAACTCTTCTGCATATTTTGTAACTCTAAAAAACCACTGTTCCAAATCTTTTTGAACTACTTCATTTTTACATCTCTCACATCTTCCATCTACAACTTGTTCATTTGCCAAAACTGTATTGCATGACTGACACCAATTTACAGGAGCTAATTTTTTGTAAGCCAAACCATTTTTATACAACAAAAGAAAAAACCATTGACTCCATTTATAATAATTTGGATCGGAAGTATTTATAACTCTTTCCCAATCATAACTAAAACCAAAGCTTTTTATTTGTTTTGTAAAGTTTTTGATATTATCTTCTGTACTTTTTTTTGGATGAACCCCTATTTTTATAGCATAATTTTCTGCTGGCAAACCAAACGCGTCCCAACCTATAGGATGTATAACTTCAAAATCATTCATCTTCAAATATCTACAATAAATATCTGTAGCAGTATATCCTTCTGGATGTCCAACGTGGAGTCCTGCAGCACTTGGATATGGAAACATGTCAAGAACATATCTTTTTTGTTTTTTTGAGTTATTGGAAACACAAAATATTCTCTCTTTTTCCCATATTTCCTGCCATTTTTTCTCTATTTCTCTATGATTATACGATTGATTCATAAAATTAAAAAAATTAACGATTGTTATATTGAATTAATATTATATTAGCAAGCATTGACCTAAAATTCAACATACTTTACTATTAAATACACGAAGTAGTAAATAAAAAATAACCATAAAAATATATATACTAGAATAAAACAATATTTAATACTTTCTATTATATACACAATTAAAATAACCAAATATACACTTATTTGGTCTTTTACGTTCTTATACAAATTTTTGAATTTCATATTTTGGCCTATTTGGAAAATATTCAAACCGCTAATTTTGAGACTTTATCACCTAATAATAAAAATAAAAATCTTAAAGCATAAAAAAGAAAAAGATGAAAATATAGTACAACTAACAGATAATAAAACAAATAAAAAAACTTTTTCTTATTTTTTGTTTATATTAGTTGGACTAATAACTCTTACAAATAATATTTTTGCAAAACTTCCCGAACCAGAAGAATTTGCAAAAAATACCATAATAGCAAAAATAATAATTTCTCAAAATGAAAATTATTTTTACAATGAAATAATCACAGAAGAGGGACCAGCTGTAATAGCAAAAAACAATGTAGAATATGAAGGAAGTGCTATGGAAGCACCTCTACCAACATTACAAACCACAACAGACAATCCAATATTTACAAACATAATATCAACAGAGGAAAACTCCGCACTTGTCGCAAGTCACTTGTCAGATGAATCACTAAAAGAACAACCAAGAGATAAGGTTATTTCATATGTAGTAGAAACTGGAGATACTGTAAGTGGAATAGCTCAAAAATTTGGAATAAGTGTAGCAACAATATTATGGAGCAATGACCTGACTTATTACAGTATGATAAAACCAGGAAATATATTAAAAATACCTCCTACTACAGGATTGATTTATACTGTATCAAAAGGTGACACACTTTCATCTATTGCAAAAAAATATTCCGCTGATGCAGACAAAATACTTGCAACAAATAAATTATCTACTGCAGATCAAATATCTATTGGATTAGAATTAATAATTCCAGATGGAATAAGGCCTGCTGATAAAATAGTTGCAACAAAAATAACTAATACAAAAAATATAATAATTCCTTCAAAGGCTGAAATTACAAATACAGGCACAAAGCTTTTATGGCCTGCTACTGGTAGAATTACTCAATATTATTCATGGAGACATACAGGACTTGATATTGCTGCTAAATCAGGAACAGCGGTATATGCCGCTGAATCAGGAACAGTAGAAACATCAGGATGGAATGCTGGTGGCTATGGTTACTACATAATTATCAACCATGGTAATGGAATACAAACTCTATATGCTCACTCTAGTAAACTCTTAGTATCAAAAGGAGAAAAAGTATCTCGTGGACAAACCATCATGCTCATGGGCTCAACAGGAAGATCTACTGGATCACATTTACATTTTGAAGTAAGAGTTGGCGGATATAAGAAAAATCCATTGAGTTATATTAGATAATTAAAATAAAAAGACTCTTTTAAAAAGTCTTTTTATTTTATAATTATATTGTTACTATTTTACTTCAAATGTCTTAATCATTTGATTCATCAACACTTCTGACTTTGAATTAAAATAAAAAACTTTATCCTCAACCTTTAACAATACACCTGTTAATCCTTGTGATTCTGAATTACCCTTTAAGACAAAACCACTTATTCCATTTATAGTAATATTAGATAAATCACTATAAGCAAAATGCTTAATCTTTACAAAATCATTAAGTATTATATTTGAATCAGTTTTGTATATTAATAGATTGACTGATTGCAAATCACTCGGCATATTTCCTGGATTGTATTGACTAGGATTTTTGTAATTAGACCAAGTTGTATCACCACCAATAAAATTATTATCTTCTACAGGTCCTCTAAGAGTAAAATCCTTCTCTGAATATGTTGCGTCAACATACCAATTTGATGGATATTTAACACTGTAACTATATTTTATATTTTGGTATGTCTTTAAATTATTTTCAATATTAGACTCTTCTTCATTACTTTGTTGATCTTTTGTATCTAGGATAACTTGATCATTATTATTATCTTGTATCACATTTTCCGAATTAGATAAATTGTCGTTTTCATTATTTTTTGTTTTATCAGTTTTGAAAAGAAGAATACCAACAACAGAAAGCAAAAAAACAAAAACAACCATGAAAATGATGTTAAGTGTCTTTTGATTCATTTTTTTAGTATTAATTATTAATTTAATTTATAAAAACATTATAATACAAAATTTCAAAAAGTCTAATTTTTCATATTAGTTTTGATTAAAAAAAGCTTGACATGTCAGCTATTATAAAATATACTTGATATATCAATCAGCCCAAGGCTGATCCGCCTTTGGCGAAAAATACCAATAATAACAATAAATTTATGAATAAAAAATTGGAATTGTTGATGCAACTTACAAAAGTAAACTCTATAGTATCTCGCCAAATTAGTGGGCATGGATTGGCTTTTAGTGATTTTATGATCCTTTATTTGATTGATTCTACACCAGAGCAAAGATTAAGAAGAGTTGACCTAGCAGAACTCATGGGACTTACTGCGTCAGGGGTAACACGAATGATTTTGCCAATGGAAAAACTAGGAATAATAGAAAGAAATGATGATAAAAACGATGCAAGAGCAAGGTATTCAAAGCTGACAAATGCTGGTAAAAATTTATTGAAAGATGCAACAACTACAATAACTTTTAAGGTGGAAGACTTGTTGCCTAAAATTAGTAAAAAAGAAATTGATAAAATGTTAGAAATATTTTATTCTATAAAAAACAATTAATATATATAAATAAAACTATATATAAAAAATCTTTAGCTGAAGCAAAAAGATTAATGAAATTGATTGAAGACCCTCATGGAATAATTTTTTATAAATTATTATCACTCCATAATTAATGATGATTGTTTTTTGTAAACTTTGGGACTCATATCACTCTTTGCTTTTTGAGAAAGAATCAGAAGCTCTTTTTCATAGTCAAAAACTTGAGGATTCAACTTATAAGCCATTTCATTTATTCCCAGTAAATATAATCCTTCCAAATTAGTCAAACGAGACAAAGCAACATACCCCATTCCATAACCAAAAGAACGACTTAAATCAATTTCTGCAGCTTCAAGTGTCATACCCTGACTTTTATGAACAGTAATAGCATATGCTAGGCGAAGTGGAACCTGATTAATTTTTGCCAAAATTTTATCTTCACTATCAATTGTCCAACTATCAATTGTTACCGAAACTTCTTTGCCAGAATTCAAACGAACAATAGGAAAACCACTTTCATCAAAATCAATAATTACTCCCATACTACCATTTATATAAATTGCCTTTTCGTTTTTGAATTTATTTTTTACAAACATAACTTGTGCACCTTTTTTTAAAATCAAATCTTCTGGTGCTAAACAATTTTTTTTCAAAGATTCTACTAATTTTTTTTCACCACTACTCGTCATACGATAAATAATCTCTGGGGAATTTATTTTTTTGAGTTCATTGTTATTTATAACATCAACATCAATATTATGAGTAAACAATTTAATTGGTTTAATTTTTGTTTTTATTTTTTGATTCATTCTACTTTTTAACAAATCAACTATTTCAGAACTAATATCGTTTTCTCTCAAACCCTTCAAAACCCGTGTCATACTTTTATCATTCTGACGATATTGTTCACTCAAATAACAGACACGCAAATCCATATCTCTCCAAATATTAGATTTATAAACAAATTCTGCTTCTCCTGTGCCAGGAGATATTGGAGGAAGCTGAAAAAAATCTCCAGACATAATTACCTGAATTCCGCCAAAAGGCAAAAAATTCTTCTTGAAGGCCTGACAAACTGTATCAATCATATCTAATCTATGAGCATGCAACATTGATATTTCATCAATTACCAAAACCTCAACTTTTTCAAATTGTTTTTTTAAATAAGATCTTTTTGTAAGAGTGCTAATATCTTTCTTACTTAATTGATCTTTGATTCCTATACCAGCCCAAGAATGAATAGTACGACCACCAATATGAGTTGCTGCAATACCAGTAGAAGCTGTTATCGCTACCGCAACACCGGTTTTTTTTAAATGAGTAATATATTGATTTAACAAATACGTCTTACCACTTCCTGCTGGACCAGTAAGAAGAACATTGTGACCCAATTTTAATATAGCCAAAGCTTCATGTTGTTTCATATCTTAATAGTATAATACATAGTAATGAAAAATTACTAATTTAAAATATTTAAAAAATGTTCTCACCAAAACTTATATATTGATTTTTATCAAAAATATGATAATCTTATACTATTAAACTTAATAATCATGCATTGTTTCCGCCGAAAGCGGATCAGCCTCTGACTGAAGCTTCTTTATAAAATATAAATAAAAGTTATAGGTTTAACAAATTACAATTACATGCGCTGTTAGCTCAGTTGGTAGAGCAGTTGCCTCTTAAGCAAACGGTCGGAGGTTCGAGTCCTCCACGGCGCACCATTCTTTGAGAGGTTCGAGAGACCGCAATGCTTCATCGTGGTAAGAATCATAAAATACCTAGAAATAGGTGTTTTTTTGTTTTGTTTTATTTAGTAGAATAAATTTCAAATAATTATAGTTCTATATTTATTTAAAAATTTAAAACTTTTAAAGCTGAATCAATAATCAATTCGTACGGAATAGTCTCATATGATTTGTTTCCCACTTCAACTGTTCTACATTTTTCATCTCCACAAACATCACAACACTGACTTTCTCCTGTTTTAGCTTTTATTATATCATCAAGTAATTGCCCATTTAATAAAATCTGATTTGATTTAAGTGGATCTTTTTTAAATTCTTCAAGTGTTATTTCTTCTTTTTGTAAAATTACCTCAATTCCTAATGGATTTAATTTTTGTTTAAGCTGTATAACTGCTTTATCTAGTTCATCCTCCGTAGAACCACATCTTGGACAAGTACTTCCTTGCGAAATTAGTCTTCGCCAGACTATTGTAAGATTTTTTTCAACGTCTTTATTACAATCACACTGACAATTACACTTATTCATATTTTTATTATTTTTAATAATTTATTCAATGCAACAATCAATAGCTTTTTTTACAAGTGTACTAAGTTTTCCCATAAAGCCTTTTTTTTCTGTATCTTTTTTATTCAAAGCCTCATCATCTATTTTTTTAATATCGCCTACATTTAACAATTTCATATTTAGTCCCCAGAATAATGAGTATAAGCTATATGCTTTTTCAAATAAATCATAGGCTTCTTGTTTTTTTTCCATTCCAAGCTGTTTTGTACCTACTTCCATAAGTCGCATTGACGCAGCAAGTAAATGTTTTGAAATACACCAGACTTCTCCCTCGTATTCTTTGATAATTTTCTTTAGTAATTCTTTTCTCATTTCTCTAACATCTTTTATCATGTCATAATATTCTGTTTTCTGAAGTTTTGCACCAGTAAAGAAGAAATGTTCTTCAATACTTATAAGATTCATTATCGCAATACTTAAATCTTGATCAGAAGACAAATCCATTTTTTCTTGTTTTTTCATGTTATCAACTTTTTGAATAAATTCATCAAGATTTTTTATTGGATTTTGATTGTTGTTTGTTTTTTGCATATTATTGTTTGGTTAAAAAATAAAATATTATACTTAAAATAATAATTGGGGAAATTGGCATAACAACTTTTTGAAATGGAAAATAAGCATGTCCATTATTTTTTTCTTTTAGATAAAAATACCAACTTGTGCCAAACCAAAATCCTATACTTCCGACTATAATTCCAAAAAGAAGTTTATCTAAACCACATGCACAGAAAGTGTTCAATGGATTACCTATAATTTTAGAATAGTAAAGTGGAATAATTACAAGTAAAAAATATACTAGAATATCTGCAAAAATTCTTCCCTTAAAATGTATATTTTTCTTGTCTAACCAACTTTCAGTCCAGCTAATCATAGAAATTATTAAACCACCAATCCATAATCCAGTTATAGTATCGTCAATCCCTATCCATCTAGAAAATCCAACACCTGAAGCAACTGCAATTGTACAAATTGGACAAACAGCTAAAACTTGCTTTGTTATTAACAGGTTTAGGCCAAAGATTGATAATACAAATATAATAATTTTTTTCAACCCATTAGATATTTTTTTCTTGTTGTGTGTCATATAATTTTGTTTTTAATCCATATAGATAATATATTATTTTATTCAATATAGCATCTAATGGATTTCATATATTTATCCGTTTATTTTTAATTTGAAAAAATTTATAATATCCTCATCTCCCATGTAACATTTTGTTCCATCCCAAAGAAAAGGAACACCTATTGTATTATTTGGTATTTTACAAATATTTGCTTTTTCAATTAATAAGTTTGCATTTTCTTTACTTGAATAGATTTCTTTTTCTGCAAATGTTAATTTACTCTTTATTTTATTTTCTTCTATGTATTGATCCACTATTTTACAATGAGGACAACCATCTCCATAAAAAAGTATAATATTGCTTATTGGTTTTGAATTTTGTTTTATTATATTTTCCTCTAAATTATTATTTTCATTTGTTTGTTTATTTTTTTCTCCAACAAGCATAAACAATGAGAATATTAAAGCACAAACGAACAAAATTGTTGGAATTATTGGTTTTTTAAGCATACTTTAATTATTAATTATTAAATTATTTATTAAATCTTTATTTATTTTATTATAACAACTTCCATTACAATATACCGTTGGTCTACGAGATAATTTCAATCTATTTCCATTATCCTCTAAAACATGAACTATCTTAGCTTTTGTATAATCAGTATTTTCCCAAGAAGTAATAACAATTCCTTTATCTAAATAATCATAAATATTATCTACTTTTTTAATTTTTTGAATACTAATATTATTTTTTATTGATTCGATATCTAAATCTGTGTATATGGAATATTTTTTTAATTCATCTATATAAATTGTAATTTCCTGATTTCCTAAAAAAGAATAACCATCTGATATTACAAGAGAGTCTAATTTGGGTTCTTCTGGTTTTAGGGTTCTTCCTCCCAATATAATATCTACCAATTTATTTTCTAAAAGCTCAATGCTTTCAGATGTTGAATTTGTCCTAATGATTTCATATTTATTATTATCTATATTTTTCAATAATTCATAACAAGTCGGACAAGCGGCGATTTTTATTTTTATCGGACAAGCGGCGATTTTTATTTTTATTTGTTTTGGATATTTTTTTTCTGTTAGTTGACTTTCTTTTTTATCAAAAATAATTAAAAAGGTTGTTGTGATAGTAATTATAAAAAACAAAAGTATCATAATTATTTTATTTTTCATAAAGCAATTAAATATTTAATTAAAAATTGCATATAGTAAATTCCAGTTATAATAAAAATTGATGCAACTATATATCTTAACCATTTTTCTATTTTTTGAACTACCTTAAATGCTTTACCAACAATTCCTATACTAAATGCAAGTAAAAAAGAAAAAATAATTACTGGTAGTCCTGTACCAAGTGCAAATAATGGTGGCAAAAACAAACCAAAAGATGAGCTAAGTGTCAATGGAATCAGTATTCCAAAAAATAATACTCCACTATATGGACAAAAGGCCAATGCAAAAAGCATTCCCAGAGCCATTGAACCCAAATGTCCTTTATTTGATAAATATATTTTTATTTTTTCAATTGTTTGATTATTATTTTTGATGTTAATCTTTATAATGCCAAACATTATTAGTCCAAGTACTATCAAAATTAAACCTAATACTTTATCTCCCCAACCTTGAAATATTCTTGAGACTTGAAAAGATGATAATCCAAAATAAATCAAAGTAGCAAGTAATGTATAGCTTATGCCACGACCAATAGTATAAAAAAGTCCAGATAAAATTGTATATTTTGGTGTTTTTATATCTTTAGAGATAAAAGCAACGGCAGTAATATTTGTAGCGAGTGGACAAGGACTAATAGATGTCAAAATACCAAGAAGAAAAGCTGAAAGAGCTGGTATATTATAATTGTTTATTAAAGAATTTATAAAATCCATATTATTTACCAAGTATATTATCTAATTTACCTTTTAGATATATTTTAAATTGATTTCCATTACCAACTAATTTCCACACGGCTAAGTCTTGCTGAATATTCTCTTTGTCGTCATAGATTGAATTAATAAATAATGATGAACCACTAGCTTGAAATTTTTTTGCTAATTCTTTGTTTTCTGGTAAATCAATATTTATTTCTTTAAATTCAATTTTTCCACTTTCAAGCTCTGATTTAAAATATTCTTCAACAGTTTCTTTTGAAAGCCTTCCAATGGTAATACAAGAGTAGCAACGCTGAGTGGCATGAAAAACATATACCTGAACTTTATCAGCGGATTGAATAATATTTTGTTTTTCACTCACCTGGTTTGTATTTTTATTAACATTATTACTGCACCCTGTAATTGAAATCATTAATAAAATAATAACTGGTATAATAAATATTTTTTTCATAACTATTTATATTTAAAATTTAAATATATTAAAGAAATATCCCATGATCATAATACCAATTGTTGTTACTATTATAAAAGCTGATAATAATTTCCAGTTCATAGCCTTTTTTAATATTAATAATCCAGGAATAGATAAAGTTACTGTTGCGGTCATAAATGCTAAGGCTGTTCCAAGAGCCACACCTTTATCAGTCAAAGCTTCCACTACTGGAATTACACTTACGGAGTTAGCATAAAGTGGTGCGCCAAGTATTGTGGCAAGTGGCACGATAAACCACTTATCACTGTTTAGATAGGTTTCTACAAAACTTTCTGGCACAAAACCGTGTATCAAAGCTCCCAATCCAACACCTAATAAAACATAAGGAAAAATACTTTTTGAAATAGAAATAGCATCTTTCCACCATATTACAAGTCTTTTAGATAAAGAAATTTTTTGACCATCATTTTCTTCAATTGCTTGTTTTTGTGTTTTGAATTTCAAAAATTCAGGATTAACATTTTTATCCATCTTAAGTCTTTGAATAATCATTCCAGCTATTGCACTAATGACAATTCCTAATAAATTATAAATAATAGTCACCTTTAATCCAAATATTGAAGGGAATATAAACAAAGATGCTTCATTGACAAGTGGTGAAGCAATTAAAAAAGCAAAAGTTACTCCTAGTGGAATACCGGCGCTTATAAAACCCACAAATAAAGGTATAGAAGAACAGGAACAAAATGGAGTAACTACTCCAAGCATAGCTGCCAATATATAATCAAATCCATACCATTTTCTACTGCTTAAAATGTTACGAACTTTTTCAACAGGAAAATAATATCTAACTATAGACATAATATAGTTAATAAGTATCAACAATAATCCAATTTTTATAATATCGTAAACAAAAAAATTAATTGCATCGCCCCAATATTTATTCGTTATACCAAACAAATCATATGTAACTAAATCAGCAAATATTTGAATAGGCTTAAAAATATCCATAGAGTTGTGTTAACAATTTCCACCGCAACTGCAGACAGGTTTTTCTTCTTCTGCCGACTCAGCGGTTTTATTTTTTATTAGTTGTTTAATTTCTTCTAAATTTGGTACCTTGCCAGAGATAAGCACTTTTTCATTTACAACCAAAGCTGGGGAAGACAAAATTCCCATACTTATTATTCTTTGAATATCTGTAATATGTTCCACCCCAATCTCAATTCCTAATTCTGAGACAGCAAGTTTTGTTAATTCAAATAATTTTTTACAAGTTGAGCATCCTGAGCCAAGAACTTGAATGTTTTGAATTTTTTCATTCATAATTTTTTAAAAAGTTAGTTAATAGTGAATTATATTTTTTAAATGTTTTTTGATTTATAGAATAATAGTTTCTTTTCCAATCTTTTCTAATTGTAATCAATTTAAAATCAAGTAGTACTTTTAAATGACTTGAAACTAAATTTTGTTCTAAATCCAGATTTTCTAATATTTCACACACACAGAGTTCCTTATTTCGTAAAAGACATAAAATTTTTAAACGATTATCATCCCCTATTATCCTTAAAAATCTTGCTAAGTCTGTAAGTTCTTTAGACAGTTTTTTGTTGGAGCAACATTTTTGTTTCATATATTTTATATAATCAATTTATATTGATATGATACATAAATCTAAAAAATAAATCAATAATAAAAATACCTATTTCTAGATATTTTATATAACCACTCTACTTAGTTAGAACTAAGTCAGATTATTATTCTCTCTTCTTCGAAGAATCAAATGGTTTTCTTCTTCATATAAAGTTTCTAAAAAATAACGTGCCATGCGAAATCTCAATTTGTAGGATGAAAAATGGTGCACTCGGTAGGGCTCAAACCTACAACCTCTTGTTCCGAAGACAAGCGCTCTATTCAATTGAGCTACGAGTGCATAATTATAAATATTTTTCTTTTTTTAAAATTCTTTCTATTTCCAAAACAGCTTCTTTTAATTTTCCCTGTTCATTTAATACAGCATAGTCATAAAAGCTTTCCTGACTTTCTATTTCTTCCTTTGCATTCTCAAGCCTGATATTTAATTCTTTATCAGAAATATCAAGATTTCTATTTTTCAATCTTTTTTCTATTACATCAATAGACCTTACTTTTATAAATATAGTAGTAGCATTATAATTCTTCTTATAATATTTTGCACCGACTATATCAGGATTTATTATAATTTTGTATCCTAATTTTAATTTTTTCTCGAGTTCAATTTTGTAGCCTCCATAATACTCATCTCTATTTTTTATATAAGTATATTCCAATATATCTCCATTTTTTATATTTTCTAAAAATTCTTCTTTTGTAAGAAAAAAATAATCAACTCCGTTTTTTTCATTCAATCGGGGTTTTCTTGTTGTAGCAGTTATAAGTCTTACAAAATTTCTATGTCTCTTTATTATTTCTTGCGTAATAACACTTTCTCCAGAACAAGTAGGCCCAGCTATTACCAATATATTTTTATTCATTTTCGTTTTCATTTTTGTCGATTGGAATAATTTGATTTTGTCGAAGCAAATCTATAATACTTAGTAATTCCTTTGGAAGTTTTGATTCAAAAACTTTTCGATTTTTTGATAAATCAAAAAATTCCAAATGATAAGCATGTAAAAAAATCCTGTTTGTATTAAATTTGTTTTTGAAATTTTTTGTTTGATACAAATTATCTCCAACTACACTATGATCAATTGCTTGCATATGAGCTCTAATTTGATGATTTCTGCCAGTTTTTATTTCTATATCTAAAAGTGTATAATTTTTGAACTTCTCTACAACAAACCAAATTGTAGAAGCTTCTTTGCCATCAGTATTTATTGGTTTTGCAACCATTTTGCCAGACCTCTTTGATCTTTCTATTTTGAAATCTATTTCTCCTTCATCGTTTTCGAATTCTCCATGGACAAGAGTAAAATATTTTTTTGTTGTTTTTCTATCTTTAAATTGTTGCTTCAAACTATCAAACATTTTCTGATTTAAAGCTACAACCATAAGACCTGAAACATTTTTGTCCAATCTATGAACAATGCCTGGTCTATATATTGTATCTTCTCCTATTTTTTTTATTTTTGGATATTGAATCTTTAGCCAATCTACAAGTGAATATTCTTTCACATCTTCTGTTTGATGGACAATAAGTCCAGCTGGTTTTTCTAAAACTATATAATCAGCAGTTTCTTCTATAATTTTTATCTTTTTTAAAACAGGAGATTTTATAGATACCTTATCTTTTAAATCCTCTATTTTTACACTCTTAACACTTACAACATCACCACATTTTAACCAAAAATGATTTATAGTAATTACTTCGCCATTTACCAAAACATTTTTGCCTTCTATTATATGTTGTATTTTGGAGCGTGAAAAATCAGACAAATTTTCTGTAAGAAACTTATCTAATCTTGTTTTGTCATTTTCGCATGTAAATTTTTTTTTCATATATTATAAACTAACACAATAATGGGCTTTTAGCAATTAGTCACCCGGCGGGTGTCTCACATCTTACTAACTAACTTTATTTATAGTATAATAAAAACAGTTATAAACTTAAATGTTTTTATATGCAAAAAATTACAAAAGCTGTAATAGCAGTAGCAGGATCTGGAACAAGATTTTTACCAGCTACAAAATCTCAACCAAAAGAAATGCTCCCAATAGTTGATAAGCCTATTATTCAATATGTAGTTGAAGAAATGGTCAACTCAGGAATAAAAGATATTATACTTGTCACGAGATGGGACAAAAAAACTCTTGAAGATCATTTTGATAGAAATTTTGAACTTGAAGATTCTCTAGAAAAAAATAAAAAATTTGAAAAATTAGCTGAAATGAAAAAAATATCAGATATGGCAAATTTTATTTACATCAGACAAAAAGGTCCATATGGAAATGGAACTCCTGCACTCTGTGCAAAAAGTATTCTTGGTAATGAACCATTTATATATGCTTTTGGAGATGATTTGGTAAAATCAAAAATTCCATTTACAAAACAACTTATTAATAGCTATGAAAAAAATCCTGGCGTAATATTTGGCGTACAAAAAGTTCCAAAAAAAGATGTTATAAAATATGGAATAGCAAAAATAAAAAAAGGAACAATAAATGAGGTAGAAAGTATAATAGAAAAACCAAGCATAAGCGAAGCTCCATCGCAACTCGCTGATTTTGGAAGATTTGTAATAGTTCCTGAAATATTAAATATTTTAGAAAAACAAACTCTAGGAAAAGGAAATGAACTTTGGCTTATAGATGCAATAGAAAAATATATAAGAAACGGTGGCAAAGCTTATGTTCAAGAAGTGGAAAATGGAAAATGGTTTACAACCGGAGATCCATTAAATTATTTACAAACAACTGTAGAATATGCACTTGATAGAAAAGATTTAGCAAAAGATTTCAAAAAATATTTAAAACAAATAATATAGCGTTCAGTCGATAAGTTTCAGATTTCAGGATATCCTACAATCTGCAACTTGAAAACTGAAACCTAAAAAATATGAAAAAAAATATATTAAATAAATCTAAAATAAAAAAAATACTCTTATTTTTAATATTTACTCTAATTATTACTTCTGGATTTGGATGTACAAATAATATTTTCAAAAAACAACCAGCTGAATTAAAACCTGTAACAATAAAAGTTTGGGGAGTGTATGAGGATAGAGCCAACTTACAACCATTATTTGATGCATATTCTGTAATACATCCAAATGTAAGGTTTAATTATCGTGTATTTAGTTATGATGAATATGAAAATCAACTTATAAGTGCATGGGCTGAAGACAATGGTCCTGATATATATTTTCTACCAAACAATTGGTTAAGAAAAATGAGTAAATATATTACTCCTATGCCAGAAACTGCTCAATTGCCATATAGAGATATAAAATCCACTGGAATAGGTGGTTTCAAAAAAACAGATATTATAGATTATGTAAAAGAAACAAAAATGATATCTCTAAATGAAATTACAAAAAATTTCGCACCAGTAGTTTTTAAAGATAATGTAATTGACAATAAAATATATGGATTACCACTTAGTATAGATACAATGGCAATGTTTTATAACAAAGACATGCTAAACAACGTAAATATTCCTCTACCACCAAGCACATGGACAGATTTCAAAAATGCCGTAAAGGTAATAACATTATTAAATGAAGATGGAAAATTTTTGCAATCTGGATCTGCACTTGGCACAACAAATAATATTACAAATTCAGCCGACATAGTCATGCTTTTAATTCAACAAAATGGAATTACTGTAGGCGATGGTGGTTTTGTAAATTTTGGAAAAACAAAAGATGAAATAAATTTAACACTTCAAGCAATAAATTTTTATAGTGATTTTTCAAATCCTATAAAAGAAGTTTATTCTTGGAATGAAGAACAAGATAATTCTTTGGAGGCATTTATAAATGGTCAGGTGGGCTTTTTCTTTGGATATCCATATCACATACAACAAATCAAATCTCGAGCTCCAAAATTAAATTTTGGTATTTCAGAAATTCCTCAAATAGAAAATACCAACAATCCCATAAACTTTGCCGACTACTGGGTGATGACTGTTTCACACAAAACAGAATCATCTGATGTTGCTTGGGGCTTTATAGATTTTGCTACCAAAAAAGAAAATGCTAAAATATATTTAGATCAAACACACAAACCAACAGCTCTAAATTCTCTTATAGGTGAACAATTAAATGATTTAGAAATTGGTCCTTTTTCAAAACAAATACTCACTGCAAAATCTTGGTATCAAGGCAAAAATCCAGAAATAGCAGAAAAGTATATAAATGAAATGATAAACAGTATAAAAAATGGATCACTTGAAAAACCAGAAAATATTATCCAAACAACAGCTGGAAGAATAAACCAAACTATTCAATAATTTTAATATAATATAATGACAAAAAAAATCTTAATATTTTCAATAATTTTTACGTTTTTTGGATTGATAAATTTTGATAAGGTGTTTGCCATAACGTGTCAAAATCACGAAGATTGTCCAACTTGTAATTATTGTGACACGACAGATAATACATGCAAAATAGAAGATGTAATGCATAGTCCTAGAAATAATTGCAGTGGGGACAGCACTTATAATATTTCATGTAGTGATTGTATAAATGGTGAATGTGTAACATATAATGATTATGAGCAACATCATTGTTCAAATAATTATGTATGTAACAATAATAAACAATGTCAATTAACATGTTCAGATGATGATGAATGTCCTGCATGTCAATCATGTGTATGGAGTGGAACTCCCTATTTCTCACCTCGTACATGTCAAATAAGAGATGATGATAGAAACAAATGTGATGCACAACTATACCATTATTGCGAAAATGGAGAATGTAATACAACACAAATGGCTCTTCCAGTCTGTACAAATTCTGCTGGAATTAATGGATTTTGTAGTTATAATGGTGGTGGTTTTTTTGGAACATATTGTGGACCTACCGCTCATATAGAATCAGATTATAATGGCCAATGTCCTCCTTCTGGATATGGTCCTGATCCAGCAAAATGTTGTATACCAAACTGTTCAGGTGATGAGTCATGTCCTCCATGTTATTCATGTAAAGCTATGACAGGTGGTTTTACTGGATACAGATGCGAATTAAAACCTTTAGAACGCAATAAATGTGGTGATTTATGTGGCTTTTGTGATAGTAATGGTACTTGTACAAATCCTAGTAGTCTTGTTTGTTATGGCACATGTGGTACAAATGCATATCCAGGACAATGTTCTACTTCAGACTGTGAAGACTATAATTATATAGAAAATACAATTTTTAATAATACTTGTGAATCTGGGTCTCATTGTTGTTCACCTAAATGTACCAGTAATGAAGACTGCCCTGCTTGTTATTCATGTAATACTAGTAGTCATCTATGTGAAATAAATAATGCTGACAATAATAAATGTGATAGCAGTTCATGTAATCATTGTATTGGTGGCTTCTGTAGCGGATGTATTGATGGACATATTTGTATCGAAGATTTAGATTCTTGCGTTCCATCTTGTTCTACTAAAAATGGTGTTTGTAGAAACCTGTGTCGTGCTAATGAAATTTTCAGCGACCCTAACGTTCTTGATGATTGCACCAACTCTGGAAAAATTTGTTGTATTGGGGGTGATAACGACACAGGAACACCATGTGCAGATCAAGGTGGAACATGTGTAGATTCTGGTACATGCGTCGGAGTGCCTGAAATAATTACTGAATGCGATGAAATAGCTGGAAAAGTATGTTGCACAACTCCTTGTGTAACAGACTTTAAAGGCAAATGTGAAACAACTACCTACATACCTGAAATAGGAGAATATCCTATAGATGCTATAACAGAATGTGACTCTCTAAATAAAAAATGTTATACAAAGAAATGCTCTGGAGATGTGTTTACAGGATGGTGTCCAGAGGGATCTACATGCAATCTTGGTAATTGTGAAATAGCTGATTCCGAATGTAAAAAAACAGAAGGATTTGTGCTAGTACCAAGAGGAACTGAATGTCCTGCTGGTAAAATAGAAAATGAATCATTTACAGCTTCATTAGCAGAAAGCGATGCTGATAAAATTTGTTGCGTACCTTTTACAGAAACAGTGATAGTAGAAACAAGTATGTTTTTTCAAGGTATTGGAAATGAATGTATGAACAATGGAAATTGTAGTGTAAACGATATACTAAATGTTGTAATAAATATAACAAAATTTTTGACAGGTATAATAGGAAGTATAGCTTTGTTGTTTTTCATAATTTCTGGAGTAATGATGATATTTTCTGGTGGAAGTGAAGAAAAAGTAACAAAAGCAAAAACTATGATGACTCAAACTGTAATAGGATTATTTATATTTCTAGGTGCATTTATGATAGTATCCTTTATACAAAACAGCTTAGATATAGGAAATCAATATAAAATAACGAGTGCACCACCACAAATGGTAGAAGTAGTGGTGGAAGAAGAAGAGGAAGAAGAGCAACGACCATGTGAAACAGATCCTGTTCACTGGAGATGTAATTCTGCGCATCCAGGATGGAAGTGTAGAACATTTACCAATACTACTGTCCGTGATGATCTTGTAGATGTAGATAGATGTGATGACAACAACCATTGCCCAGATGATTCTAATACAATATGTTGTGCCAATGATGTTACAGAAGGATCTATTTATAGTGGCAATAAGACTTGCCCATGCACAGGCAATTGCACATATTAAATAAATTAAATTAATATTTATAAATATTACCAACATGAAAAACAAACTAATCAAAAAAAATATTCTATCTTTTCTTATAATACTTGTGGGATTATTTGTATTCCAAAATATATGTCTTGCTGCTACACTCACAAATCCACTTGACCCACAAGGCACAGGATTAACAGTTGCCCAATTAATAGGAAAAATTATAAGGGCAATACTTGGTATTGTAGGGTCTCTATCATTACTAATGTTTATATATGGTGGCGTCTCTTGGATGACAGCAGGTGGAAGTGAAGAGAAAGCAAAAAAGTCAAAACAAATTTTGGTCAATGCTGCTCTCGGTATAGTAATAATATTTTCAAGCTACTCAATTCTCAATTGGATATTTGCTATTATACAATAAAAATATTTGTGAATAAATAAAAAAAATAGTATAATCTTTATATAAAATAAATTAATTAATTCTCATCTATAAATTTATATGATGGGAAAGAAAGGACAATTAAAAATGTCAAAAACAGTAAAACACATCGTAAGTTTCATGTTGATACTTGTGATGTCATCATTTATTGTGATGAATGTAAGCGCAGTAACAAGCATGACTGGAACAGGAGCTGTTACTATTCCTACAGTTGGAAGATTAGGAACAAATGATATCGATACAACAGCTACAACAATAATAAACTCTGCTTTAGTATTGTTGGGTCTTGTAGCATTAGTAATAGTACTAATGGGTGGATTCAAATGGATGACTAGTGCTGGAAATGAAGAAAAAGTAGGAGAAGCAAAAAAACTATTAGGCGCTGGAGTAATAGGGCTTATAATAGTATTTGCTGCTTGGGGTATAGCAAACTTTATAATGAATGCTGCACAATCAGCTGCAACAACCACATAATCAGCGTATATTTTAAACTCAACCCTAAACCTAGACAAAATAAATGGTTTAGGGCTGGAATTTGAAATATAAAACTATGAAACTTACAAAAAAAATATTTATTTTTATTTATTTACTTATTTTAGTCAATTTTTTTCAGATTACACTATTTACAGCAAAGGCAATTGAAACACCAGCGGGTGGAAGTTATGGACTTACTGACACAGCTAGACAAGCAGGACTTACTGAGGATGGAAAAGTAGAACAACCACAAGACATAGCTTCAAGAATAGTAGGTTTTATTCTTGCATTTGTAGGCGTAATAATACTAAACAATATGATATTTGCAGGATATGCATGGATGACAGCAGGTGGAAGCGAAGAAAAAATAAAAGCTGCAAAGCAAAAAATGACAAATTCAATAATAGGATTAATTATAATCTTAGCTTCATATATCATAGTAAATAGTGTCTTGGGGCTTCTCAACCAAGTCTTATGATAAAAAACAAAATAATAACTTTTATTATATTAATTTCTATTAGCACTCCTCTCCTAGTTGGTGCTGCAATACCAATATTACAAAGCGGTGCTGAGGTTCAAAAAGATTTAGACACATCTGCAGAAATACAAGGCTTCAATACATACTCCCAAAATGAAATGATGTCGGTAAGAATGAAAACTATAAATACAATAATATCTTATGCGCTAAGCTTTATAGGTATAATATTTCTTATAAATATAATAATCGGCGGATTCAAATGGATGACTGCAGGTGGAAATGAAGAAAAAATCACCAGCGCAAAACACACTGTAAATAATTCTATACTAGCACTCATTATAGTACTCGGTGCATATATAATAAGTAATCTTATAACACAACTAATATCATTATTTTAATTTAATATTATGTTCAAAAAAATTACACTTTCTCTAATAACAATTACAGTAATTATATCTATATTTCAATTAAGCATTCCAACAACACAAGCTACGGGAACTGGTGGCAATACTTCTATACCAAATATACCAAATTTAAAAAATAGCAAAACCATATTAGATACATCTGCTGTTATGATAGGATTTGATACAAGTAAAAGTATAGAAGCAACTATTGGAAATGTTATAAAAATAGCATTGTCTCTTATAGGAATATTGTTTTTGATACTTATTATAATAGCTGGATTTCAATGGATGACAGCAGGTGGAAATGAAGAAACGGTTACTAAATCAAAAGCAAGAATAAAAAATAGTGCAAATGGACTTCTTATAATACTTGGTGCATATATGGTAACTTACTTTATATTAGATATAGTTTTAAAACAAACATTAAAATAAATTCAACTAATACCAGCTCAGTCGAGTTAAACCCGATCAACTGGTTGAGCTAAAAAATATATGAAAAAAAATATAACAAAATATTTACTAACACTAATAATTACTATATTTGTTTTTAATATTATCTTGACTCCTATAAGTCACGCTGTTACGGGTGTTTCTGGATCAGACACTACTTCAGCACAAATAATGAAAAATCTTCAAACAACTGCAGTGACTAGCGCTGGATATAAACAAGGTGATGTTGTAAGTACAATAGCAATTATAGTAAGAATTGTACTTAGCTTGCTTGGAGTATTTTTCCTCATACTTATAATAATGGGCGGATTTCAATGGATGAGTGCAGGTGGAAATGAAGAAACAGTTACGAAGGCTAGAAAAAGGATAACAGATGCATCAATAGGTCTTGCTATTATAATATTTTCGTATTTAATATCAATGTTTATAATGGGATTCTTTTATTCTGCTACAATTTAATATAAATAAATATCCAGTTATAAAAACTGGACAATCATAACTATGAATAAAAAATTAGACGAAAAAATCATCAAAATATCGAAAAGTATAATTATTGTATTTATAATATTTTTTTCAATAACAAATATACAAAATATATTAGCCACTGGGACAGAACCAAATGATGCAATACTAAGTGGCGGTGAAAAATTACAACAATTTGCTGGTGAAGCTGGAATCAAACAATATACAGATCCAGTAGTAGTTATTACAAGTATAATAGGTTTTGCACTTGGATTTCTAGGGTTGTTTTTTTTGATACTTATACTGGTAGGTGGATTTCAATGGATGAGCTCTGCTGGAGAAGATGAAAAAATAAACAAAGCAAAAGCAATTATAAAAAGTGCTACTATAGGATTGTTCATTGTACTTACTTCATGGATTATAGCAACTACTATTTTTGCATTAATTAATCATGGTGCTGGCGGACCAGAAGCTTGGTGGGGTTTTGGATGGTCGTTTGGTTCTTAATAAATTTCTATTTTTAAACTTTAAAGGGGAGCCATGCAACTCCCCTTTTTTATTTACCTTAAATTATTTTTTGTATTTTCCAAAGACCTCATCGATATCAATTACAATATCAACGGAATGACCTTGGAAATTTTCTTTTGTGGTGATACGAGGTATATTGATTTCAATATTGACTTTATAAGGATCCCTACCAAAAGACCTACAAACTTTTACAAAATCTGACATAGGTTCAGAAACTGTAAAAATCCTACTTACCACAACACTATAACTTCCTGGTAATACATTATGCACAACAATATACGCTCCAGGCTCCAAATCTAAATTAACATCATTCCCATACCACCAATGACATGTAATATTATTAATGAAAATGTGGTATCTGGAATTCCCAGGGTTAGTGATGACAATGCTTTTATCCTTACTTTGCCTGGGGTTAACTTTTTTCATCATGCCATTAGACAGCTGATAATACTCAATATTTGAGCATATCAAAGTACCAAAAACTAACAACAAGATAGCTATTAAAAAGATGTGTTTCATTATTCCTCCATGTTATTTTTCGCTAAAGCTACGAATAACACATTTTTTATTTAGTTTTAATTTGTATTTATACCACAATATTTATATAATGTCAAATAATCATCGACCTATAACAAAAATTCCTATATAATAGGCAATATGGACAAAGTAGCAAAATTCATAAAACTTAGGTATTGGCTTATATTTACATTTTTTATATTTGTTTATATAGGAATTGTATTTTCATTTGTAATAATAAAATACAGCAATTTTGGATACAATTGCATGGATCTTGGTATATTCAACCAAGTCTTTTTTAATTCCTCAAACGGAAGCTTTTATTATTTTACAATTCACCCACATTCATATCTTGGAGATCATTTCAATCCATTTTTAATGCTACTACTTCCAATATATATGATATTCAAGTCTCCTCTTACACTATTGTTTTTACAAACTCTCATAATAGCACTATGTGCAATACCAATACATCTAATAGCAAAACACAATCTAAACAAAACATGGGGACTTATTATTCCGATTCTATGGCTTATAAATCCCATTGCTATAAATATGAATTTTTTTGAATTTCATCTATTACCATTTGCAATGTTTTTTTTATTATTCTGTGTATATTTTTATCAAAAAGAAAAATTTGGACTATTTGTACTTTTTACTATTTTATCACTTAGTGTAAGAGAGGATGTGTTTTTGGCGGTTATAATGTTTTCTATTTTGGCGCTAATACAAAAAAGAAAATTCAAATGGATATTATGGCCAACACTGGTATCCCTTATATATTTTCCCATAACTCAAATTATAATATCAAAATATAATCCTGAAGGAAGAATAAAATTTGTACCATTTTACAATTGGCTTGGCGGAAATAATATAACAGAAATTACAAAAAATTATATCAACCATCCTATAAAAGTAATTCTTCATATATTTTCACTTTCAAATATGGTAATGATAATATCACTACTTATTTCATTTTTATTTATACCTCTTATTAGTCCTATATTTATGATTCTTGTTTTACTTATATTTTTACAATATGCACTTACCCAGCTCGGTGGCGGAGATTTAATTTACCAAACTCACTATGGGGCACTATTTATACCAGGGTTAGTAGGAGCTTATATATGTTCTATAAAATCCATATATAATAAAAATGAAAACAATACAAAATTAAAAAAAATTCTTCAAAAGAATAAAGAATTAATTACTATATATATACTATCTGGGAGTATATTTTTATTATTCTTATTATCACCAATACAAATACAGAATTTTGAAAAAGTATATTATGACAAAAATGTAAAAAATATAAAACAAGAAATGGTAAATTATATACCAAAAAATGAAGTTGTTGCGTCTACATATGAATTCTTACCAGCATTATCAAGTAGGCTAAAATTATATTCTCTAAATTATGCATATTCTGGATACAAGCAACTATCATACATTCCCTATGAATTACCAAAAGACACTGAATATATGATAATAAATTTTGATGATACTCTATCTTATAAAATTCAATATTTACAAGACGGAAATTATAATTACAAAAATTCTTATATAAATTGGCAAAATGTTTGGAAAAACAATAATTTTTCTCCAATAAAAATAATAGACACTTATAGTTTATGGAAATATGATCCAAATATGGAACAAACAAACAAAAATAATGATTATAATTTTCCATTATACAAAGTGATCAGAGACAAGATAAATATAGGCAATGCAAGAAATGTAAATATAAACAATGAAATAACTTTTTTGGGTTGGGATAACATAGAAATAACAAGTATTAATAAATTTGAAAAAATAAATGCAAAAATAATCCCACTTGCATTATATTTCAAAAAAAGTAATACAGAAAAAATAGAAAAAGATTATGAATTACAATTAAGATTATCTTCAAAAAAAGTATTTAGAAACAAATTTGAAAAAATATATCCACTTACTTATGGATTTTATCCCACTTCAAAATGGAAAGATGATGAAATTATAAAAATAAATTATTGGTTCCTTGTACCAGACAAACTATCAAATGAAGATTATAATATAGAAATAAATCTTGTAGACATAGAAGGGGATATAGTATTGGATAACCAAAAATCTTTTATAAAAAAATATTCTAAGAAAGATATCCTAGAATCTACTATAAAAATTGAATTAGAATAAACTTTTACAGTTTAACCGGCTGATCGAGTTTAACTCGACTGAGTTGATCTTAGCTGGATTTATTTTTTGAATTTCAATCTCAACATATTTACAAGAAAATAAAATACTTCACCAAACCCCAATTTTGAAACTCCTTTTTGCCTATCCACGAATGTAATTGGAATTTCTTTTATTTTAAAATTATTTCTCTCTAACAAATATATCATTTCTTCCTGAAAAGAATAACCATTACTTTTTATATTATTTAAATCTATTACATCAAACACTCTTTTGTGATAACATCTAAAACCGCCTGTTACATCTTTTGTTTTTAGACCAAGAAATAATCTAGAAAAATCTTGAGCCGCTCGAGACATAAACTTTCTTTTGAAACTCCAGCCTATCACTCCTCCACCCTTTACTCTTCTAGAACCAAGACACATATCTGCACCGTTTTTTACACCATCAATAAGATTTGGTATCTTGTTTGGAAAATGAGAAAAATCGGCATCCATTTCCATCAACATATCAGCATTATGAGACAGTGCATATTTAAATCCTGCCACATAAGCACTACCAAGACCGAGTTTTTCTGGTCTTTTTATAATTTCTACTGGATATTTACTAATCAAAGATTCTACGATTTCGGCTGTACCATCTGGAGAATTGTCATCTACTACCAAAATATGAAGATCTTCAATATCTTGCTCACAGATTTTCTCTATAAGAGCTCCAATATTGTCCTTTTCTTTATAAGTTGGTATCACTATATAAACCATAAAATTTCATGTTAATACAAGTATATAATTAATTACATTATTTTTCAATATCCCACTATTCCCTTACAATTATTATATATATCCAAAAATTCAAATTGAGTAATATTTTTTTTGTTTTTCTCATATTTATCACTTAAAATATCAAAATAATAAGCTTCTTTCCTTCTAATATTATAAATATAATGTTTATTATTATAAAAAAAAGTTATATATTTATCTGAATAAGGCTGAACTGATATAGAACAATTTTCTATATCTGATTCTTTTTTATTATTCAATAAATTTTGATAAAAAGAATTCCCTAAATATTCATTGCCTGTTTTTATACTAAGTAAATCCAAAACTGTTTTTAAAAAATCTAACTCACTATATGAATCTGAGACTCTATTTTTTAAATCAAAATAATTAGCTTCATTTCCGAAATATAAAAATGCAAAAGGTATATGAAAATTTTCCATATAAGCATTACTCTCATTTATAATATTTCCATAATGATATCCAAGGGGCCAACTATGATCACTAAAAATAAAAATGTATTTATCCTTTTTGTCATTTTTTAATTCTTCTAAAATAATTTTAAGGTATTGATCTTGTATATATATTGTATTTTTCATTTTATCTGTTATAGATCTAGTATTTTTTATAGGTAAATCAAAACTCTTATCATAAACAATAAATGGATAATGATTGGTCGTAGAAACTGCTATATAAACAAATTTTCTATTATTTCCATATTCCTGAAGATATCCATAAACCCTTTTATAAAAAAAATCTTCTCTAAATCCCCAATCATATTGCATATCTTCATTTTCCATTATGTCAGCATTGTGAGTTTCTTGGAATCCTATATTAGACATGAATTGACCTGTCTTACTAAATTCCAAATTATGACTTTTGAAAAATAAAGTTTTATAACCATACTTATCAAGAATTTTTGGTATACAAATTAATTTTTTTTCATCTAATCCTATCCTAAAGCGTGCATCCATTGATGGTGGTAATGCACATAAAATAGACTCCTGTGATTTTAATGTTTGCACAGAATTACTAAAAAAATTATTAAAAATAATACCATTTTTAGAAGAATATTTTTCAAAATTAGGAATTATAGATTGATTTATCAAATCACTATTTACACTCTCCAAATGTATAAAATATATATCCGGTAAAGAGTGGTTTTCATCTCTTATAAAGTTATCTAAATCGAAATTCATATATCTTTGAATTATAGCAGAATAATCCTTTTGATATTGACTATACACAACATCTTTACCAGTAAAAAATTGACCTACAAAATCCGAAAAAATACTTTTTTCAAATTTAAAATGAAATTGCACTCCAACCAAAAGAATAAGCAACAATAATAAAAAAAATATTATATATTTTAAGTCATTTCTATTAATATTTTTTATTCTTGACAAAAAATTTACAGAAATGAAGAATGATACTATAAATAAAATAAGAAAAAAAAGAGACATAAAAAGCTCCATATTATTAACTACTGTAAATATTGTAAAAAAAGAATCTCTAAAGTTATCTATAAAAAAATCTAAATTAAAAAATCCTAATGTAGTAACCAAATAAATAAGTAAAAAAAATAATACAAAATAATACAAACACGATGCTATAAACAAAAAATACCAAAAATATATATTTTTTTTATTCCTTTGAAAATAAGAAAAAAATAAAAATGGCATTATACATAATATAAAACTAGTAATAATTCTAAAAATATTTTCTATTCCCCCTACTAAAAAATTTGTATGAGTAAACTGTATTTCAAAAAAATAAAACACTAAAATATAAAATGCAAAAATAAATAAAAAAATTATATTTTTCATCTTTAATTATTCCCTCATTCTTTTTTTTAAATAATCAACCCAAGGGTTTGGTTGTGGATCTATGTTGTTAAAATATGCCAAATAAAAAGATATATATGATGATAATCCAAGAACGTACATTGACTCATCCCAAACGTTTAAACCCTTTGGAATAATTTCTATAAATTTTATCTTTTTTTTACTCAAAATTTCCTTAAAAATATTATAACGTTTTTGATTCCTATCATCATATAATTTAGAATTTATGAGTACATAAATAATATTTTTATTTAAATCTTTCGGAGAACCAAGTCCTTCAAACTGATGATGACAAATCTCCGGCATTTGAAAATGAGTAGAAAATATTTTTCCTGTTTCATTTAATTGATTTTGAAAAACATGAGCATTACCAAACAAATGCTCTGATGCAACTATAATAGGAATTTTATTTAAAATATTTTTTGCAAACTTCTCTGTAGTTTCTTTTCCAATACTAAAATATTTAGTCCCTTTTTTAATATCATTCAAATCAAATTTCAAAATATTTAATCCAATAAACAAAGAAATCATACTAGCTATTGAGTATCCTATAGCAAATCTTGGATTTTGTGCAAAATTATATTTTGGATCAAACAAATATCCTGAAGTATTTGAAATATCAAAAGTTTTTCCACCTATACAATATATATTCATTTTTCTTTTCCTTGCATTTTTGAAACATTGTATTGACTCTTCCGTTGTTCCAGAAAAACTAGAAATTACAATAAGTGTTTTGTTGTCCACCCAAGCTGGTAAATTGTAATCATTCAAAACAAGAATTGGTAATTTTATATTTTTGCAAAATACATTTCTCACAAGATCTGCACCGAGCGCAGAGCCCCCCATTCCACAAATCAAAACTTTGTTTATATCTTTGAATTTATTCTTCAAAGAACTAATTTTAAATTCACCAAAAACTTGATCAAATTGTTTATGGGTATTTTCATAAGTTTTGAAAACATCACCTTTATCGAAAATAGCTATTTTTGATAAATTAGTATTTTTTGTTGTCATATATTTATTTTTTATTTATAAAAAAATCATATAATATTCTAAGCAAAATAACAAATAATAATACATTTCTTATAAGTAATAAAATAATAGAAACATAGCCAAATGATACCAAATTTGCATAATAAAAAGGAAAAATTATTATAGTCAAAAATATTATAAATAAAAATATTTTACTAACAAAATTATTTTTCCTATGAGAGAAAGTATCTAATAAAAATATAAATGGAAACAACCAAATTAAATATTGTGGTGAAAAAACCTTATTCAATAAAATATATGTCAAAGTCACAATACTAAAGGAAAAAATAATATTCTTTGACAAATTTTCACTCCAATCATTCTTTTTGTATATAAAATACAATATAACAATATAAAAAAATAAGAATATATATAATGAAATTTTAGAAATAAATTCCAAAAAACTTCCAGAAATAATCCAACAAGCTCCATCGTTAATTATCTCTATTCCAGATATAATATTTGTTTTTGATAAAAATAAAATTATAGAACTATAAAAACTTTCAATCTGTAATCCTCTATTTGAGTGAAAATTGAAAAAATAAAAAACACCATCTCTTCCAAAAAATAGAAAAATAATATTCAATACAAAAAATAAAAAACTATAAAAATAACTTTTCAAAAAAATGTTTATATTTTTTTGTCTAATATCTGAAATAAACATTACTGGTAAAAGTAAAAATGGATATAATTTCAAAAATCCAGCTAGTATAACAAAAATATAAGATAACACATGATGAGTATATTTTTGCTTTTTATATGAAAGTAAATAAAAATATATCCCCAAAACAACAAAAAATACAGGATAAATATCATAGCGTAATAGAAGAAGCCACAAAAATATAAATATAAATATAATTTGATAAATAATCGTTTTGAAATTTATATCTTTTTTATATAATTTTAAAATTTTCATAGAAGCAAAACTTGTAAAAAATACTATCACAAAATTAAAAAAAGAAAATATATAAAAATAAGATGTTATATCTTTACTAAAAATTCTTGGCAATAAAAAAATATATGACGCCAACAATGGATATTCAAAATCAAAATCAATATATGGAATAAACCCCATCATTATATTGTCGGCTATACTTTTATAGAGATGTATATCTGTAAGTAGATATGAAAATTGGAATGATAAAAAATATAATACAATAAAAATTACAAAAAATAATACAATCAAAAATATATGTGGCAAAAAAAACAATAAATTTCTGTTTTTATTCATATTTTCTATATCAATCCTATATATTATACCCCAGTTTTATTCTTTACACGAATAAAAAGAATTGTTAATATTGATTTATACTTTAATAATAACTAATAGTTAATAATATGTCTGGACACTCAAAATGGGCCACAACAAAACACAAAAAAGCACTTGTTGATGCTAAAAAATCATCAATTTTTACAAAACTTGCAAAAATAATATCAGTTGCAGCAAGAAATGGTGCTGACTCTGATATGAATTTTCAATTGCGAATGGCTATAGATAAAGCTCGTGCTTTTTCTATGCCAAAAGAAAATATAGAAAGAGCAATAGCAAAGGGCGCTGGTATTGGAGAACAAAACAATCTTGAAGAAATTACATATGAAGGATATGGTCCAGAAGGAGTTGCAATAATAATAGAACTTGTAACAGACAACAAAAATAGATCTGCATCTGAAATAAGACATATTTTATCAAAAACTGGTGGATCACTTGGAGCAAGTAATTCTGTACTGTGGCAATTTGAAAAACGTGGAGTAATATATTTAAAAAATACAGAACTCTCTGATGAACAAGAACTCCTTATAATAGATGCTGGGGCAGATGATATAGAAAAAACTGAAGATGGAATAATGATTCTCACATCTATAGAAAATTTACAAAAAACCCAAGAAAAATTAAAAGATGTAATAGAAATAGAAAATGCAGAAGTAGAATACATTGCAAAAAACAAAGTAAAAATGCAAAATCCTGAAAAACTAGAAAAACTCATAGAAATGCTTGATGAAAATGATGATGTAAATAATTTTTATACAAACGCAGAATAATAATAAAGTACCAAGTTTAAAGTTGTAAAAAAAATCCAAAACTTTACAACTTTATAACTTTTAACTTGCATAAATAATGCCTCAAATACAAAAAAAATCCCCAAAAATTATCTTAGGAATCGATCCTGGCCTTGCAACAGTAGGTTATGGATTTATAACACAAGAAAAAGAACCACAACTTATCAGCTGTGGTTGTATTGAAACACAAGCAGGAGTTGATTTCAACAAAAGACTAAACACAATCCACAAAGAACTCACACTTTTAATAAAAAAATACAAACCTGATTTTGTTGGAGTTGAAAAACTGTACTTCTGTAAAAATGTAAAAACAGCAATGGACGTAGGTCACGCTCGGGGTGTAATAATTCTTACATTGTCAGAGGCAAAACTTCCTATTTATGAATACACTCCACTTGAAATAAAGCTAGCTATTGCATCGTATGGAAAGGCTGACAAAAACCAAATAAAAGAAATGGTAAAAATTATTCTAAAATTAAAACAAGTTCCAAAAAAAGATGATACGGCAGATGCTCTTGCAATAGCACTTACTTGTAAATATAGAATGAGATAATATATTAAAATATTGACTTTTTACTTTATAACTGCTTAAATATTATATACAGGTTTCAAATATAAAAGTTAATTCAAAATTCATAATTTGAAATTCACAATTAATATGCGGGTGTCGTATAGTGGCTTATTATGTCAGCCTTCCAAGCTGAAGAGGGCGGTTCGATTCCGCTCACCCGCTCCATCCTTCGTTCGCTTAGCGAACTTCGGATGGCGCGCCACTCCTTCGAAACTTTATATAAAGAAGAAAGCCATCCGTATTCCCAAAAGGAATAGAAGGATAGTCCACCGAAGCCGTAGGCGAAGGCGGACGTGTATCCCAACTCTATTATATTTATATACACGTTTCGAATGACGCAACTATTCAAAGTCAACCATCAAAAAATAATCTTTAAAAGATTATTTTTTGTTTTATATTAAGTTGATTTTTCCTTATTTCTCTGCTAAATTTAGATATATTAAACAATTAAAAGAAAGGTTTATAGCAATGAAAATAATCAAAAAAGAACTCCCAAAAAATCAAGTAGAACTTACTATTGAAATAGAAGAAAAAGAATACCAAAAATTCGTAGAAAAAACTGCGGAAATTATGGCAAAAGAATCAAAAATACCAGGATTTAGACCTGGAAAAGCACCTTATGAAATAGTAAAACAAAAATTTGGTGAAAATGCGGTTTTACAAAATGCATTAGATGATATTCTTACTCATTTTTATTTTGAAGCTGTAATACAGGAAAAATTGGAACCAATTTCACATCCAAAAGTAGATATAGAAAAACTAGCTCCTAAAAATCCAATAATTTTCAAAGCAACAATAAATATTCTTCCCAATATAAAATTGGCCGATTTGGAAAAAATTGAAATAAAAAAGAAAAAAGCGAAAGTAGATAACAAGGAGATAGAAAAAGCAATTGAAACAATGAGAGACTTTGAAGCGAAAGAAACTCTTAAAGATACAGAAGCCAAAATTGGCGACAAAGTAGAAATAGATTTTGTTGTGAAAATGGGTGATGTTGTAATAGAAGGTGGAACTGAAAAAAATTATCCACTTATTCTTGGCAAAGGACAAATGATTCCTGGCTTTGAAGAACAAATTGTAGGTCACAAAAAAGGTGATGAGTTCAAATTTAAATTGAGTTTTCCAACAGAATATCACAACAAAGGAATTGCTGGAAAGGAAGCAAATTTTGAATTGAAATTAAATTCTGTATTTGAAAGAGAATTGCCAGAAGTAAATGATGAATGGGCAAAAAGATTACAAGCAAAAGATTTGAAAGATTTGAAAGAAAAAATAAAAGAAAATTATCAAACTGAAGAAAATGCAAAAATAGAAAAAGAAACAGAAATGGAAATGCTAAATAAAATTATAGAAAATTCTGAAATAGGTGAATTTTCAGATGAAATAGTAGCTCAAGAAGCTCAAAAAATGATTGAGGAACTAAAGCATGAAATAGGTCATCGCGGAATAGAATTTTCTGATTATATTACAAAGCTTGGCAAAAAAATAGAAGAAATAGAGAAAGAATTTATGCCACAAGCAAAAAAAAGACTTGAGTCCTCTCTTGTGATAAGAAAAGTAATTGATGATCAAAAATTTGAAATCAAAGATAATGAATTAAATTCAGAAGTAGAAAAAGCAAAGATGATGTATGGAAATGGAGATGAAAAAACAAACAAACATATAGAGTCAGATCATTATAAGAATTATCTTATAAATACTCTCTTGAATAAAAAAGTAATGGAATATTTAACAGAAAAAATAATCCATGATGATGGGGAAAAATAAAAAATTATTTATTTTCTTGGTATTACTATTATTGCTTTGTGGTTGTGATATAAAAAGTAATAACTCATCCAGTTATACGACTGGACAAAACAATATGAATAAAAATGAAGAAAAAATTATCAGACTTCCAGCAGTTAGTGGTTCATTTTATCCATCTGACAAAAATGAATTAGGGACCATGATAAATAATTTTTTGAATAATACTGAAAACAAAAATTATAAAAATATTAGAGCAATAGTCTCTCCTCATGCAGGAATGATTTATAGTGGACAAACTGCAAGTTATGGATTTAAACAACTTGAAAATCAGAATATAGAAAAAGTAATAATAATTGGTCCAGTTCATAGTGAATATATAGATAATTTTGGACTTTCTCATGCTGATTATTGGCGTACTCCACTAGGAGATATAGAAATAGACAAAGAAATAAATTTTGAATTAGAAAAAAATGCCATATTTGAATTTACTGATTTAGCACTAGAAGAAGAACATTCACAAGAAGTACAAATTCCATTTTTACAAGTTGTAATAGCAAACAATTGGAAACTTGTTCCTATATTAGTCGGACAAGTAAATTCTGAAGAAATTATAAGTGCCTCTAAAATTATATCCAAATTATTGGATGATAAAACTATTATAGTAATAAGTACCGACTTGTCTCATTATTATAAAAAAGTCATTGCGAATGAAATGGATAAAAAATGTTTGGAATCAATAAAAAATTTGAAATATAATGAAGAATGTGAAGCATGTGGGGAAATTCCTTTGAAATTATTATTTGAAATTGCAAAAAATAATAATTGGGAATCGGAAGTGTTGCACTACAGTGATAGCGGAGAAATTACAGGAGACAAAAATGTTGTTGGATATGCTTCTGCAATATTTACAGGTGACTTGTCCACCGAAGCTTCAACGAAGGTGGAAGAAATAAAAAATTCAAATTATTCGAATGAAGACAAAAAATATTTATTAAATCTTGCAAGAAATACTATAGATTATGCTCTCAAAAATAATGGGGAATTGATGAAAGTTGATGAAGATAAAATTCCAAAAAATCTCAAACAAAAAAGAGGTGTTTTTGTAACATTAAATAAATATGATAAACTTCGTGGTTGTATTGGCTACATCGAAGCAATTGAAAAATTATATAAAGCAGTTCAGCTAAATGCAATTTCAGCTGCGTTTGAAGATACAAGATTTTCTCCCCTATCTCAAGATGAATTGAAAGATATAAAAATAGAAATATCAGTTCTCACAGTTCCACAAAAAGTAGAATTTGATGAAATCAGAAAAGATATTGATGGTGTTGTTTTGAAAAATGGCAAATATGGAGCAACTTATTTACCACAAGTTTGGGAAAATGTTACGGACGCTGATGAATTTTTTGGCTCACTTTGTCAAAAAGCAGGACTAGATTGGAATTGTTATGAAGATAATGATACAAAATTTTTTACATATCAAGTGGAAGTTTTTAGTGAATAAAACAAAAAAAATGAAAAAAATATTTTCAGAAAATACAGCTAAAATTGGAAAAAATTATAAACAATGGATTATTGGAAATAGTATAGATAAATACCCGGAGCTTATGTCTGATAATGTAATGATAAAATGGGGTAAACATAAAAAAGGTGAAAAAAGAAAAAATTTTGTTTGTGATAAAAATATGTTTACCGTAACAATTCTTGTATATGGAAAAATGCAACAAATATTTGAAAACAAAAAACTCCTACAAACAAAGGAAGGTGACCTTGTATATTATGCGCCAGGAGTTTATCACAAATGGATTGCACTTGAAGACTCACTTATTATAACAATTAGATCATTTAATAAAATAAAAACCCAATAAATAATCTTAATATCACAAATAAATTTATATATATGAAAATACTAGGTATAGAATCTTCTTGTGATGAAAGTGCATTATCTCTTATTGAAATTGATAAGAATAACAAGATTACACTTTTAAAAAATCTCATTTCATCTCAGATAGAAATTCATAAACAATATGGTGGAATAGTTCCAGAAGTTGCAGCACGATGTCATGCTGAGAATTTTTTCCCATTGCTAAAAAAATTAGATATTGATATCGCGCGTGATGTTGACCTAATAGCAGTTACTTATGGCCCAGGACTTATTACATCTCTTATTATAGGACTAGAACTTGCAAAAACACTTTCATATATTTACAAAAAACCATTGATAGAAATTAATCATATAGAAGCGCATATTTATAGTAATTGGCTTACTTATCCAGAATTATTTAATGAGAAAACAACTTTTCCAGCACTTGCCGTAGTAATCTCTGGTGGTCACACTCAAATATTTTTAATGAAAGATTATGGAAAATATAAACTATTAGGAGCTACAGTTGATGATGCAGTTGGTGAAGCATATGACAAAGTTGCAAAAATATTAGAACTTGGCTATCCAGGTGGTCCAATAATAAATAAGCTAGCCAGCGAATATTCTAAAAAACCAAGCTTTGAATTTCCTAGACCAATGCTAAACACAAAAGATTATAATTTTTCTTTTTCTGGACTTAAAACTTCTATATTATATAAGTGGCGTGACGACCCCTCGACTTCGCTCGGGCCAGGAAAAAAAAATAAAGTAATAAGTGAATATTGCAAAGCTTTTGAAAACGCGATCTGTGATGTACTTTCAAAAAAAATTATTAGCGCTGCAAAAAATTATAATGTAAAAAATATAATTTTAGGTGGTGGAGTAAGTGCAAATAGTTCTATAAAAAGTAGAATAAAAGCTGATGCTGAAAAATTAAGCATAAAAACATATTTTCCGGAACTAAAACATACCGGAGACAATGCTGCGATGGTAGCAGTTGCTGGGTATTTTAATAGAAATCGTGCTCGTAAAAATAATTTCAAAATAACAGCTGATTCTAATTTGAGCTTGTAAATATTTCAAATATATTTTTTAATTTTAAAAGGATGATGCTCATAGAACACCATCCTTTATATTCTGTTGAGACCAGAAAATTAGTATTTCCCGGTCTCAAACATTCTTTGTTCAATTCTATTGGCCCAAAGTTGGGCCTGTTCTTCATTAAGGGGCAATGTCTTCTCAAGCTTTTTAGACTTGTAATAACTACCCCTTTTTGTCACATGGGACTGACATACTATACTATCCTTGATAAAAATGACGTTGCCAGAGTAAGCTTCCGGCATCGATGACTCTTCAAATGTCTGAAGATATGCCGTCTTGCCATCAACAAATACCCACGGGGATTTTGGCTCAGACTTTGACGAACATTGACCAAGAAACATTAGTATCAATATAATTATAATGATACCAAGTTGATAGTTCATGGCAGAAATTTTTGTTTGTACTTCATCACTCATGATTCCTCCATATTTTACCTATTTTCTAGGATTTTATATATTCTATCTATATTAACATATATTTATGCAATTGTCAAGTATAACAGCCTCAAATCTCAATTGCCCAAACCCCCCATTTTTGTTATGCTTTATTGTATGAAATCAATTACATTATTAAAAATTAGCAGATTTAAACTATCATTTGCGTGGTATGATTTTTGGATTGGCATATATATTGATAGAGATAATAAAAAGTTATATATTTGTCCTATTCCAACATTACTTATTACTATAAATTTTGGAAATGACTAAACATATTACAAAATCACTAAAAGAAACCAGATTGCTTGGAAAAAAATTAACAAAAAATTTTAATTTTCATGTAATAGGATTAAATGGTGATTTGGGTGCAGGAAAAACTGCAATTACAAAGGGAATTGGTGGGTATTTTGGCATAGAAAATATTACAAGTCCAACATTCGTAGTAATGAAAATTTATAAAACGCTAAAAAATAATTCCAAAATAAAAAACGTAGTACATATTGATTGCTACAGACTCGAAACTTATGACGCACTTCTTGATATTGGACTTGAAGATTATATAAATGATGAAAAAAATCTTATAATTTTAGAGTGGGCTAATAAGATTTGTGACTATTTACCAAAAGAGACAATTTATGTAAACTTTAAACTAGGGACTCATGAAAATGAAAGAATAATAGAATATTAAAATTTTTGCACTTTGTGTTTTAGGGTAGTCACCTCGACCGATCCCGCAATGCGGGAGAATGGAGAGGTCTCGAAGTTATTTAATTAAATACAATTTCGAGGTTTCTCGACTTCGTCCCGCTCAGCGGGACTTCGCTCGAAACGACATAGGAAACAAAAATCATACAAAATAAACACATGAAAATAGAATTAGACAAAGCATACGAAGCGAAAAAATTTGAAGACGATATATATCAAGAGTGGCTAAACTCTGGATATTTTAATCCTGACAATTTACAAAAAAGAAATAATAAAAGTTTTTCTATAGTCTTACCTCCTCCAAATGTCACTGGACAACTTCATATTGGTCATGCAGCAATGCTTGCATATCAAGATTTAATAGTTAGATATCATAGAATGAGAGGTGATAAAACTCTATGGCTTCCAGGTATGGATCACGCTGCTATTGCAACACAAACTGTGGTTGATAAAAAATTAAAAGCAAAAGGAATAGATAGGCATGAAATTGGAAGAGAAAAATTTTTGGAAGAAGTAGATAATTTCGTACAAGAATCAAAAACAGTTATAAAAAATCAACTCCAAAAAATGGGCTCATCTCTAGATTGGTCAAGAGAGAGATATACAATGGACAAAGGAATTACCAAAGAAGTTCAACATGTTTTTAGAAAATTGTATGAAGATGGACTTATATATAGAGGCGAAAGAGTTATAAATTGGTGCCCACATTGTAAATCCACTTTGGCCGATGATGAAGTTGAGCATCGCGAACAAAATACAAAGTTATATTATTTCAAATATTCTAAAGATTTTCCTATCACAATAGCAACATCCCGCCCTGAGACAAAACTTGGTGATACTGCAGTTGCAGTAAATCCAAAAGATGAAAGGTACAAAAAATATATCGGAAAAACATTTGATATAACTTTTTGTGGCATAAAATTACATATAAAAATTATTGCTGATAGAAATGTAGATATGAATTTTGGAACAGGTGCACTTGGTGTAACGCCAGCTCACTCAGCAATAGATGCAGATCTTGCAAAAGAACATAATTTAAAAATAATAAAAGTTATAGACAAAGATGGAAAGATTTTACCAGGATTTGGAAAATTCTCTGGACTCAATACAAAAGAAGCAAGTAAAAAAATCATAGAAGAATTAAAGAAAAATAAGCTCATAGAAAAAATTGATGAATATAATAATAATTTATCAATATGTTATAGATGTGATACTCCAATAGAGCCAATGCCACTTGAGCAATGGTTTGTAAATGTAAACAAAAAAATAAAAAGTAAAAACAATAAAACTCTCAAACAATTATCAACAGAGGTTGTAAAAAATGGATCTATAAAAATTATTCCGCAGAGGTTTGATAAAGTATATTTTGAATGGATGAATAATTTGAAAGATTGGTGTATTTCAAGGCAACTTTGGTTTGGACACAGAATGCCTGTTTGGTACAAAGACAAAGAAATTTGGGTACCAAAAACTATTACAGAATTATATGTGATGAGACATGGGGCGACAGACTGGAATAAAGAAGGAAAAATCCAAGGAAAAACCGATGTTCCAATTGATGAAGACAATGTAAAAAATATAGAAAAAATTGCAGAAAATTTAAAGAATGAAAAATTTGATATTATAATTTCTTCAACACAAAAAAGAGCAAGACAAACAGCAGAAATAATAAATCAAAAATTAAATATTACTCTTCTTACAAATGAATTACTAGTAGAAAGAGATTATGCGGGATTTGAAGGAAAAGAAGCAAAGAAAGTTGCTAAAGAATATCCAGAATATAAAAATAATAAAATTAAATTTGATATTCCTGGAGAAGAAGAGAGCTACGATGATATGAAAAAACGTGTAGAAAAATTTTTAGAATACATTAATAAAAATTATAGCAACAAAAAAATACTTATAATAACTCACAATGCTGTTATAAGAACTTTTAATATAATTATCAATGAATTAAATGATGAAGAAGCTTCAAAATATAAATTACAACATGAAAAAATAGAAAAATATCAAATACTTGATGGAAAATATAAAATAAAAGACTGGAAACAAGACCCTGATACATTGGATACTTGGTTTTCTTCTGCACTTTGGACATTTACAACACTTGGTGGACCAAACAAAACAAAAGATTTGAAAGATTTTCACCCCACATCTGTAATGGAAACGGGTTATGATATATTATTTTTCTGGGTTGCAAGAATGATACTTCTTACAACATATATATTAGATGATATTCCATTTCACACTGTATATCTTCATGGGCTCGTAAGAGACAAAAATGGCAAAAAAATGTCCAAATCACTTGGAAATGGAATAGATCCGCTTGATGTAATAAAAAAATATGGAGCAGATGCCTTAAGACTTTCTATGATAATAGGATCAACGCCAGGAAATGATGTAAAATTGTATGATGAAAAAATATCTGGTTATAGAAATTTTATAAATAAATTATGGAATATTTCAAGATATATTCTTACAAATATAGAAAATCCTAAACTAATAGAAAAAAAACCAGAGGCTATTACACTTTCTGATAAATGGATACTAGATGAACTTGATAAAATAATTTACAATACAACTTTAAAAATAGAAAACTTTCAATTCTCCCCTGCTGGAGAAGATTTATATGAATTTACTTGGAACAAATTAGCTGATTGGTATATTGAAATTTCAAAATTAGAAAAATCCGCCGACGCTAAAGCTATGGCGGACAAGGATGAAATATTATTATATATACTTCAAAATTTGTTAAAATTATGGCATCCATTTACTCCATATATAACAGAAGTAATATGGAAAAATTTTAGCAATGAATTACTCTTGATACAAAAATGGCCTGAAGTAAAAATCAAGCTAAGCTCGAAGAAATACAAAGAAAACAAAAAGGTAAAGGATGAATTTTTTATAATACAAAATATAATAACTGAAATAAGAAAATTCAAAAATATAAATAAAATAGACCCGGCAAAAATTATCAATTGTCATATAGAATCAAAAAAATATGAAAAATTGATAAAAGAAAATTCAAAAATCATAGAAATCCTATCTAGAATAAAATTACAAAATAATTTGTACAAAGAAAAAATCCATATTCCAAATATAGATATATATATTGAAATAATTATAGATAAAAAAGAAACCGAAAAACAGATTATCGAACTAGAAAAATATATAAATACTCTTGAAACAAAATTAGCAAATAAACAATTCATAGACAATGCGCCAAATGAAATTGTAGAAGCTGAAAAAAAGAAATTAAGAGATGCAAAAGAATTATTAAATAAATTAAAATAAAAACACAAAACTTCGACCAAAAACCGAAGTTTTAAAATATTGACAAATTTCTATTATAGAATAAACTATACAATTACATTGGGAGGAAAGATGAATATAGTTAAAATTCTTATTGCCGATTCAAACGTAGTAAACAGAACAAAGTTAATTAGATTACTAAAAAAACTCACAGAAAATGATAATTGTTATCTATTATTTGACGAAGCATGTTCTGGAGATGAATGCATCAAATCAATCGCAAAAAAAGGAAATCCAAATCTCCTTATATTAGAAGATTTCTTCTATGAAAAAGAAAATGGTCCAAATATTGTTGCAAAACTCCGAATGAAAAGATCCACCAGATATCTTCCGATAATTGCTATTGGAAATGGAGCCAGATTAAAACAAGAATTTGAAGCAGTAGAGGTAAATGGATTTATAAATTTTTTAACGTTCAAACCAGAATCACTCTGGATAATGGTAAAAGATGCTATACAAAACTAAAGACCCTTGTTTTTCTGGGGTCTTTTAGATATATAAATATAATAAAAATAGCAATTATGAATAAAATTTTAAAATTGACAAAAGCTCGAAAATAAGCTAAAATCTTGATATAATATTAACAAAATAACAAATAAATATTTATGTCCGTACCAAAGAAACATCATACTTCGTCTGCCAGAGATCAAAGAAGATCACATCATGCACTTAAAAAAACTACTTTAGTACAATGTCCAAAATGCAAACAAACAATTGCACCTCATAGAGTTTGTAAATATTGTGGTTATTACAATGGAGAAGAAATAATAAAAATAAAAACTACTTTAGATAAGAAAAAAGCTAAAAAAGAAAAAGAAGCAAAAAAAGAGGCAAAGCAATAGCTCTCCTCTTTTTTTGTTATTAAAATAAAAATCTATGTCTAATAGACATCTGTCTAGAACAATAGTTTTACAAACACTTTTTACTTGGGACTTCAATAAAACCCCTGGGAATCCAGAGAAACTATTAGAATACATCACAAAAGAAGTTACTCCAGATATAGACAAAGATGAATTTGCAAAAATTTTATTAAATGGTGTTGTAACAAAATGGAAAGAATTAAATGGTTTAATACTAAAATACGCCCCTGAGTGGCCATTAAAACAAATAAACATAATAGATAGGAATATCCTTAGAATTGGTATATATGAACTAAAATATTCCAAAGAAATTCCACCAAAAGTAGCTATAAATGAATCAATAGAACTATCTAAAAATTATGGCAGTGATAATAGTAGTAAATTTATAAATGGAGTACTTGGATCAATATATAAAGAACTTGGTGGAAATATTGAAGATTTGGAAATAAAAATAGAAGAAGAATAAATAATATTCATTTAGCTGACAGCCATTAGCCTTTGCGGAGCTAAAAACAAATACAATGAAAGACAAAACACAAGAATTTGCAAAAAAAATAAAAATATCATTTAATGATATAGATTTATTAAAACAGGCTTTTGTACATAAATCTTTCTTAAATGAAAATCAAAATTTCAAATTAAAAAATAATGAGAGATTGGAATTTCTTGGAGATGCAGTATTAGAACTTATAACAACTGACTTTTTATTTCGTCAATTTCCAGAAAAACCAGAAGGAGATCTTACTAATATAAGAGCAAGTTTGGTAAATTCAAATACATTATCAGATGTTGCTCAAAATTTAGAGATAGATAAATATCTTTTTCTAAGTCGAGGTGAATCAAAGGACAAAAATAGTAAAGCTAGAAGATATATTATGGCTGATTCAGTAGAGGCTATAATAGGAGCGATTTATATAGACAAAAACTACGATGAAGCAAAGAAATTTGTAGAAAAAAATATATTATATAAAATAGATGAAATATTAGAAAAAGAATTATACATGGATCCAAAAACAAAGTTTCAAGAAAAAGCACAAGAACAATACAATATAACACCAAAATACAAACTAATTGGCGAAAAAGGACCAGATCACAATAAAATATTCACAGTAGGGCTATATATAGATGAAAAACTAATATCAAAAGCAGAAGGAAGCTCAAAACAAGAAGCAGAAATAAATGCTGCAATATTGGGACTTAAAAAACAAAACTGGTAAAATAAAAAAATATACAAATTCATACCAATATAACACAAATGATTAGTATAATTAGTAAAATTCGCATACAAAAATAAAACAAAACAATGTTCTTAAAGAAAATAGAAATCCAAGGATTTAAATCCTTTGCACATAAAACTGAATTACAATTTAATAGAAATCTCACGTCAATAGTTGGACCAAATGGTTCTGGAAAATCAAACATATCTGATGCTATAAGATGGGTTACTGGTGAACAAAGCCAAAAACTTCTTCGTACAAAAAAAGCTGAAGAGATTATTTTTGCTGGCTCAGACAAAAAAAGCAAATTAGGAATGGCCGAAGTAAGTATTTTTTTGGATAACAAAAACAAAAAAATTCCACTAGACTTTGATGAGGTTGTTATTACAAGACGAATTTTCAGAAATGGAGAAAGTGAATATATAATAAACAAAAATAAAGTAAGGTTATTAGATATACAACTACTACTAGCTAGAGCGAATTTTGGACAAGGTAATTATTCAATAGTAGGACAAGGAATGATAGATTCTATATTAAACCAATCCTCTGCTTCAAGAAAAGATTTCTTTGATGAAGCAACTGGTGTAAAAGAATATCAAATAAAAAAAGAAAAGTCACAAAACAAGTATATAAGCACTCAAAACAATTTAAAACAAAGCAATCTTATACTAAATGAAATTTCTCCTAGACTTAAATATCTTACAAAACAAGTAAATAAATTAAAGAAACAAGAAGAAACAAAAATTCAATTAGAAGAACTTCAAAACAACTACTACGGATTTATAATTTCTGAAATGAATACAAAAATAAAAGAAATCGAACAAAAACTCAAAGAAAAAAACAAAGAAAAAGAAAACCTTCAAATAAAACTTGAGCATGAACAATCTGAAATAGAAAAAGAAAAAAATAAAAATACTTATAGCAGAGAATTTTCTGATTTGCAATTGGAATATCAAAAACTTATAGATACAAGGAACAACTTATCACACGACAAGGTAGTTTATCAAGGAAAATTAGATATAGAATTTTCTTCCAATGGAAAAAGTAATCTTATTTGGCTTGGAAATCATAAAGAAGAACTTGAAAAAGAATACGATCAAAATGAATCTGAAATTACAAATGAAGAAAAAAATATAACATCCATACAAATTCATCTTGATGAAAAAATCGTAAAGCAAGAAAATTTTATATCAAAAATAAATGAAATAAAATCTCAACTAGAGGAAATATCTAACTCAAATACAAATAAAGATTCTATAAATATAAAAGAAAGAATAAAAAGATTAAATGATTCAATACAAAATGTTGTCAAAAACATAAAGAATCTCAGTAAAGATGAATTGGAAAAAGAGTTTTATTTTATAGAAAAAGAAGTTCAATATATAAATAAATCAGTCAATAATGAAAATTCAGATGTAAAGACAAAATATGAAGAAGTACAAAAGGAATTTAATAAATATCTAAGTAGTAAAGATTCTTTAGTAAATGAAATTTTTGAATTAAAAAATCAAAAAAATATAATAGAAAATAAATTAACTAATCTAAAAAGAAGACAAGAAGATATAAAAATTAAACTTAATAAAATAAAAATTGATATAGAAATATCTAATTCAGAAGACAAATCAAAAAATCAAAAACAAATAGAAGAAATGATAGGTGATATTGATAAAAAAACTGAAATTCTAAATGAGAAAATATCAATCTCAAAAAAAGAAATAGAAAATCTAGACAAAAAAAATCAAGAAAACAGAAACAAATTGTTTGATGCTCAAAAACAGGCACAATCAATACAAAATGCACTAAATATAATAAATTCAGAAATACAGGATTTAAATATAAACATAGCTAGACTTCAAACCAAAAAAGAAGATATAGACAACGAAATAAAATATGAAAATATAGATTTAGAAAAATTAAATTATAATGCAAAAGATATAGACAAAGATTACAGCTTATCTCAAATCAATAAATACAAAAATCAATCTGCTCAGATTGGAGAAATAGAAGAAAATGTAGAAGAAGAATACACAAAAGTAAATGAAAAATATGAATTTCTAGAAAAACAACTTACAGATCTAGAAGAAGCATCAAAAAATTTAAAAAGAATCATTGAAGATTTAGAGATAAAAATAGAAGAAAGATTTAATACGAATTTCAAAAAAATAAATGAGGCTTTTAATAAATATTTTCAAGTGCTCTTTGAAGGCGGAAATGCTGGTCTTGTTATAAAAAAAGAGGAAAATATAAAAACAACAAATACTGAAAATGAAAATAGTGAAGAAAATGAAGAAGAGAAAGAGGATATAGAAAATGAAGAATCAAATATATATAATGACAGAAAATGTATAGCTGATATAATAATTTCAGTAAAAATTCCAGGTAAAAAGCTCACAAGTATGAATGTATTGTCGGGTGGAGAAAGATCTCTTACATCAATTGCACTAATTTGTGCAATCATAGACAACAATCCATCTCCATTTGTAGTACTAGATGAAGTAGATGCAGCACTTGATGAAGCAAACTCTGAAAGATTTGCAGAAATAGTAGATATGTTAAAAAACAAAACCCAATTTATATGCATAACACACAATCGTGCCACAATGCATAAGTCAAATACATTATATGGAGTTACAATGGATGACAATGGAATATCAAAAATACTTTCTATAAGTTTTAATGAAGCAGAAAAATATAGCGAACAATAAAACTATAAAACTAAAAAAACTTATTATATAATAATTATATTACAAAATTGAATTACAAATATACTTGTAAAACCTCATCAATATTGACATAAATCACAAAATGCGATATTATACTCCCAAGCGTCACGGCTCAAAAATTTATTAAATTTAATCTAAAATAATGTATGTTAAGTATTAGATTCAAAAGAGTTGGAAGAAAAAAAGCTCCATCCTATAGAATAGTTGTAATGGAAAAACAAAAAGATCCATGGTCAAACTATATAGAAAAGCTAGGATTTTTCGATCCAAAAACCAAAGAAACAGTATTAAAAGAAGACAGAATAAAATATTGGCTTAGTGTTGGAGCACAAGCTTCAAACACAGTAAGTAATTTACTTCTAAAAAATGGTATTATCGAAGATATAAAGAAAAAAGCTGTAAAAATCAGCAAAAAAAGACAAACAAAAATAGGTGATAAGAAAAAACTAGAAGAAGAGACAAAAGCCAAAAAAGAAGCAAAAGCTATAGCAGATGAAGAAGCAAGAGTTATGAAAGAAGCAGAAGAAGCAAAAACTAAAGAAGTTGTAGTAGAAGAAACACCCACTCCTGAAGAACCAAAAACTGAAACTACAGAATCTACCCCTACTGAAGTTGCAGAAAATAAAGAAGCTCCTATTACTGAAAAACCTGTAGAAGAAATTCCAACTAAAGATTCTGTTGAAACATCAAAAATAGTAGAAGAAAAAACTGAATAATTTCACATTTCCACCAGGTCATTCGACCTGATGGAATTAAGCGAGTATCGTATAGTGGCTATTATACGGCCTTGCCAAGGCTGAGAGACGGGTCCGATTCCCGTTACTCGCTCCATTAAAGACGCCTATTTATGGGTCTTTTTTGTTTATGGCAAACAAATTGTGGCCATATTGTGGCCAATATTATATTTCTGTTCACTTAAAGACCTTATTGCATCAACTGTCGCAAGTGGTCCAAGATGAGAATATCTCATTGTAGTTTTAACATCAGAATGCCCCAATAACTCTTTTACAACAAGTATTGAAATTCCTCTTTGAACTAAATGAGAAGCAAATGTATGTCTTAAATTATGCCATCCTATTTTTCTTAAACCACTTAACTGACAGGCACTATGAAGTTTGTTTAGTGCCAAATTTGAAGTATAAGATTTTCCATTAACATTTGGGAATACTAAACCTGTTTTTATAGATCTGGCTTCAAGCATATCAAGAAGTTGTGGTGCAAGAGGGATATATCTAATCTTATTACTTTTTGTGCTCCCAATTAATCCTCTGGTAATAGAACGACGAATAATAATTTTCTTATTCTTAAGGTCAACATCACTCCAATCAAGGACTGCCAATTCCCCAAATCTTAAACCAGTCATATAAACCATCAGAATCATTTCTCCTATTATTTCATTTGCGCCAATTAGAAGTGAAGATAACTCTTCATTACTTAGAAAATCAAATTTCTGTGGTGGAACATTTAATAACCTCATTTTTGGAACTTGATTTACACACTCCCATTCTTGAGCCGTCTTAAGACATTTACTTAGAATTGTTAAAATATTGTTGATTGTCTTTGGACTTAATCCTTCCTCAAGTTTCTTTGCTTTGAACTCCTCTATCTTCAGCACACTTATCTTGTTTAGTGGGAGTTTACCAAAAAAAGGAATTAAATGTTTATCAAGAATATACTTTTTTCCTACTTGCTCAGATGGTTTATTATTATTCATTACATAGGTTTTATGCCATTTATATGAAAACTCTTCAAATAATGGAATCTTAATCTCTTTTACTTTTTCAACTATCTCTTCACCACGAGCTAATTTCTGTCTAATCAAAGACTCGTAAACTTTGGCCCCAGCAAAGCTATTTTCAGGACTAGGCATTCTATATCTTATTCTATTGAATCTAAAACCTATCCAATATTTTTTTCCTCTCTTAAAAATACTCATATTCATTTTGAGATTACGTTGACTTGGACATTGTCTAAATAAGCCAGAACATCTTCTTTCTTAAATCTTAAGCTACCACCAATTTTGTAAAACTTGATTACTCTTTGATCTACCAACCTATAAACAGTTGGAGTAGAAATACTAAAAAATTTAGCAAGATCAATTGGTGTTAAGAATGGTTTATTTATAATTTTGTCCAAATCTTCAATCATTTTATTGTTAAGGAACAATATTGGTGAGATAAAAACCTCTATCTCTGGACAATATCATCCTATCATTTATTAACCTTAATTTAAAGTTATTTTATAGGTTAATTTTAAGTTTTCTTAAATATTTATAATTTAGAATTTTTAGAGGAATTGACTATTAATTGATAATTAATTTAATTTTTAATAGTATTTTTTACCTGTTAATTTACAGGAAAAGCAGATAAATTTATTTTTGCTGTTAACTTGCTGATAAAACAGCATTGATTACCTGATATTTATCTGATAAAGCAGATAATTTATACTATCATTTATTTATCCTTTGTTAATCAAAATAGATAATTACAATATAAATATTCAATTTTGTAAAGATTTCTATTTGATATAACAAGTAAATAACATATAGTCACAATACAGTAATAATATATTTATTTATCTTATAGGGAAAAACTATATAGTAACTGTATCTATTCTGTAACAATATATAGTTACATTGTTACTATACTAGTTATTGAACTTTATATTCTCAATTTCGAGTTCTTCTTCACTGTTATCTTGTACCTTAAATTTCTTCTTATAATATTCCTGTTGGGATTTTTTAAATTGTATTATTATTGCTTCCTCCATTTTTTTCCATTCTTCCTTTGGTTCTAAAAAAAACATTGGTTGATAACGCCCTGCAAAATAAGAAGGTGGCTGTATCCATATTTTGTCTCCAAACACATTATCATATTCAGAGTCCATAATTCTAAATCCTTTAATGTTGATATTCTTATATCTTAATATTGCCGTGGCTTTTAACTTACCTTCATCTTTAATTTTAATAATGACTTCTACATCATTAACATTAATTAAATTTTGATCACTTTTTTCATTTTCATTTTCCATATTTTTTTGCTTTATTTGAATTAATTATTTAAAAATGTAACTATATTCATTTCTTTAATTTAAATATCTATAAACGTCTATATACCCCTAAAATTTGTTGTCGTCAGATGGTTTTGAAAGACACTCGAGATAAAATAATAATTGCTTAACCTCATTTTTTACATAATCATCTTTTTCTACTAATTTATAAAACCAACGATGAATTGTTTGATTACTAAATCCTTGATCTTTAATTGCTTCTACAAAACAAATATATGAGTTCCAATATGGATTTCTTTTTTGTATTTTATTAAGTCTTCTTTCTAGTGATTTCATAATGTTATTAATTATTCTTTAATATAAATCAAATTTTTAATCTCTTTTATTAAACTAAAAAACGCTATTGGCTCAACCAATAACTCTTTTTTCCAAAATCCTTCTATTAATTTGTCTAAATCATTTTCTCTCTTGAAATAGAATTGGACTCTTAATGGATTTATTTTGTCTATTCCCTCTATTTTGCAACCAAAATAGCAAAGAACTACACAAAGACTCAAATCACTTGTTGAAAATAAGTTTTTCATATTAGTCTTTTTCCTTTCATATAATTTTTATTAATATTAATTTTCTATTCTTCTTATGTAGGTATATTGTGAAATTTCACAAAATACAAAAAAATGGCTTGAAATAGCCATTTTTTTACAATTCTAAGTCTAAAAACTATATGTTTTTTTCACAGATTACACATCATCTACACCTGGTAAATATTGTTTTTTTGTATTTTTTGATAAATACCGTTTTTCTATATCTTTAAAACCATATATTTCTCCATTTCCACGTAAACTCTGTTCAGGATATATTTCAAATTTAGTTTCATACCCCCCACGCTCTTTAGTTGGATAAAATGGATCATCATCTATGGAAAAATAATTTTTTAAAACTTTAGATAATTTTGATTTAATTTGTCTAGTTTTTTCATTATAATTTATACCAAAACACTCCTTATTTAAATTAAACTTTCCTTTATTTATAGAAAGCATTTTTAAAAAAAGCCATTGTTTATTTGGTTTTTTACTTTTTTGATGACATAAACACATTTTTTCAGAATTCGTTTTTTCTAAAAATTTATTTTTTACATATATATTTATATCATCTCCATTTAAAAAATTAATCCTTATATCTTCCCATCCAGTACCCTCTGGAAATTTTTTTGATATTTTACAATTTTTTTCAATCTTTCTTGACTTTACAGTAATAAATTTATTTTCTAATTCTTCCTTATATTCTATTAATTTTTTTATATTTGGCTTTGTAACTACAAAACACGTATTTCCTACACGTTCTACACTTTCAAAACACCTCTTTTCTTTAAGTTTAATTAAAAGACTATAACGTTCCACAATAGTCATCAAATTTTCTTCAATACCTAAATCATATGCTTCCATTTCGATTCTTTCTCTCCCTTCACGAGCTATACATTTTTCAATAATTTTGTCCATCATATAAACAAGTTCGTCTTTGTCACTTTTACTAATACGTTCTATTCTTATTCTTTCACGACTTTCTCGTTTTTTATCATTCTCTTCCATTCGTTGTTGATATGCACGATTCTCTTGTTCTTCTACGTCTTTAGAGCGAAGAAATTGATTAAATCCCAATTCTTGGAGGGTATGTTTATTATTTTGTCCTAAACTATTAGTTAAATTATTATTTTTTTTCATATAATCTTCATATTAATCTATATTAAACTTAGCTGAAATTGATTTATTTTTCAAGATTTCAAGTTGATTTTTGTTAACAAAATTAACTTTACCCTCATAAATAAAGGAGGTATAATGGAAATATCTATAATTAAAAAATAAATATATGAAAAAAACATTTTTACTCCTTATAGTGTTTTTATGTCTAGGAGCAATACCTTATAATTTTAGTAATGCTGTTACACAAAGTCAAATTAGTTCTACGGTTCAAATTGTATGTCCAGATAATTATGGAAATTGGTTCAGTGGATCGGGAACGATAATAGACCAGAAAGGAATTATTTTAACCAATAAGCACGTTGTTACAGATGAATATGGTGGAATAATAGATACTTGTTTTATAGGATTTGTTGAATCAATAAGTAAAGAACCAAATTTTGGAACAGAAATAAACCCTAATTTAGCTGAAGTAAAATATCATACCACTTCTCAGGATATGGATGTAGCACTTCTATACCTAGACAATCCTACTAATAAAACATATACATATGTTGATATTTGGAATTCTAATTCTGATAATTTAAAATTTGGAGATAAGATTGAAGCTGTTGGGTTTCCTGGAATTGGTGGATCCACTATAACATACACATCTGGTGATTTTAGTGGTTTTGGTAGTAACTCTGATGGAACACAAAATTATATAAAAACAACAACTCCACTAGAACATGGAAATTCAGGAGGATCTGCATATAATTCTACGGAACAATTTATTGGTATTCCAACGATGGTTGTAGCTGGCACATTGAATTCATTAAGTTATTTGTTATCTGTAAATAGTATTAAAAATTGGTTATCTGAAATTTTAGGGAGTCAATATCAACAAGGTATTGTAGAACAGGAACCCATTATAGAAAGACCGACTACTAGCATTCAAAATGATATCACTCCACCGAATTTTAACTTGTCAGGTCAGCTCTGTTATTGGGTCTATGAAGATAATTATGATTTTATAGGAGGAAGATGTTTTCCAAAAAATTTAGGAAAATTAGAACCATATAATCATATACAATTTATATTATTTACTGAAGATCTATATAAAATTGATCCTAATGGGTTAGCAAAGACATATTATTATTTTGATACAGTTCCACATAGTAAAATTGATAATAATGTTATTAAATATGTGCCAAAGTATTTGAATTCAGCACAGACTACACTTGCTCTAACGGAAATTATTGATATAGATAGCCCTGGTAAATACTACCTTACCTTTTTTGGGGAAGATAATCTTGGTAACGTTTCTAGTCCGTATATTTATGAATACGAATACCAACCAGAAATTTTTAAAACGATAAAAAATTTATATTTTTACAAAGATTCTAATAAAAAACAGCCATTAAAAGCTTACAATGTAGATTTTGATAAAATTGACCAAGGATGGATGTGGGAACCTTTAGAGTGCTACACTAGATTAGATAATATTACTGTAGATTGGAAATATCCAGTTGTTTATGAAGGGTATTCAACAAAGAAAATAAATAGTTTTACAGATTTTGGGGGTACTAAATTTACTGGGAATTTACAAAACTCTAACCAATATACTATTACAAATATATCTAATGGAAAAATAGTTCAATGGAAAGAGAATCACTATCAAAACGGATTGTCACCCGAAGAACAAATTTACCAGAAAAGTTTGTCTCCTCATAACAATATATATTATGAATTTTATATGAATCCAACAAATAGTAATATTGTTGAATTAGAACATAAACATAGATTTTTAAAATTGATATATAATGAAAATCTTGAACAAGACTTATTATGTAATGATAACTTAGTTTTTGCAGAGACAAATGATTATCCAATTATTGTAGACCAGGGATTATCTAATCGTTTAAAAGGTAAGTTACTTCTTCAGGTAAACCAAGGAGGTAGAGTTTGGTATGTAAATCCAGATGATGGTAAAAGATTTGAAGTAACCTTTGCTAATGCATTACCTCTATTTGAAAAATTTGCTCTTGGAATATCTAATAAAGATTTAGAAAAAATTTCATTACACACTAATAATTGGACATCTGCTACAGGGAATAGATTGAAAGGAAAATTACTTTTACAGGTAGAAGATGGCGGTAGAATTTGGTATGTAGATTTTGATGGCAAAAGATGGGAAGTAACTTGGGCTAATTTAATGACTTTATTTGAAAGTTTGTCATTAGGTATTACAAACGATAATCTAAATAAAATAGAAATTGGGAGTTTATAAATAATAATTTTAAATATATGAAAAAAATTTATATTCCTTTATTAATCTTATCATTTGTATTTATCATATTACCACAAAAAATAAAAGCATCTGGATGTATGGAATATGGAATGTGGGCTTATGAAGATTTTACTGGTTATTGTAAGTGTATGAGTGGGTATGTATGGGGTAAATTTATGGGTCAAGATTATTGTATTTCTGGTGGTTCATATTGTTATGATAAATATGGTTATGGGTCACAATATGATTCAATCTCGAAAAGCTGTGAATGTAAAAATGGATATGTATGGGATGATGGTTTATTTGGTAATTCAACTTGTGTATCTTGTTCTAGTAAATACGGTTTTGGTGCGACTTCAGATTATCTAGGTAGTGGCTGTAAATGTATGAGTGGATATGTATGGGGTAAAAATTTCCTCGGGGAAGATTATTGTGTTTCTGGGGATTCAAAATGTTCTAGCCTTTATGGTTACGGTTCAGAATATAATTCTATATCTCAAAAATGTGAATGCAAAAGTGGATATGTTTGGGACACTAATGCATCTAACGATTTAATATGCATATCTTGTTCTAGTAAATACGGTTTTGGGTCAGAATATGATTCACTCTCAAAAAGTTGTGAATGCAAAAGTGGATATGAATTATCCTATAAAACTTTTGGTAGCGGATTAGAATGTATTAGTTGCTCTACTAAATATGGTTCTCATTCCTCTTATGACTATATTACTGAAAAATGTAAGTGTAATGACGGATATACATTAGATTCAGATAATAAATGTGTTGAAAAACAAAACAACGTTTATTTTATATTAAAAGAACTTGATGAAAATAATGATAAAGCAATTATAGAAAATGAATATACAAGCTCACGATATTTAGTAGAGTATGGAATTGGATGTCTTTTAATAGACAATTATGTAGACGAAAAAATAGTTATAAATCTAGGAACAGATTTTAATATTGATGTATGGGATAAAATAGTTTTACAAAATGATAATGATACTTGTTCTATTTTAGATGTTTCTAATGTTAATTATAACTATAGTTTAAAAGAACAAGATAGTAGTGATGATAGTATATTATATACAATTCCACAAAAAATAGAGCCTAATACTAAAATAGACAAAACATTATCCAAAAAAATGAGTGGGAAGTTACTTTTACAAGTTGAGGAAGGTGGTAGAATTTGGTATGTGGATACAAAAGAAAATAAAAGATATGAAGTTATTTTTGCGAATGCCTTGGCTTTATTTGAAAAATTATCCATTGGAATAACGAATGCAGATCTTGATAAAATATCAGACAAAAAATCTACGACATTAGGTAATTCAAATAAAGGAAAATTATTTTTACAAGTAGAAGAAGGTGGGAGGATATGGTATATAGATACAAATGGATTAAAACACGAAGTAACATTTGCAAATTTAATGAATTTATTCAAAAGCCTATCTCTTGGTATTACAAATGAAAATCTTGATAAAATAGAAATTGGAAGTTTATAAATATATTAAATATATGAACATTAAATTATTTTTTATTTTATTCTCATCAATCTTAATTTTGTCTGGTTGCACAACAAATAGCGCTAGTAATTATGATACAGTGAGTCACCCCACCATAGAAGAAAGAGAAAGGGATGATTCCAGATTCGAATTGTGTAGTAAGAAATGTGCTGGACTTGATGCTAAAAATTGTATGAACAGTGCTGGTCAAGCAAGTTGTCCATATTCTGATTGTCTTGATGAGTGTTTCTAAAAAAACTTTAAAATTTATAATAATATGAAGAGGATATTAAAATTCATTAAAAAAGATATAAAAAATAATTTACGATTTTATATAGTCGTAATATTTTTAATAATAGGATTTTTGTTATTAAACTCGGCTATAGAAGATTTACAATGGTCCACTAATAAAACATATCGTGAGTGTAGAAATGCTCAATCTTATTGTGTTGAAGCTCAATCTAGTTGTTCTGGTTGTGAAGATACTATGTATTATTGTGATGAAGCTCAATCTAGTTGTCAAAATGCCGAATCGATGTGTGAGAAATGTGAATATTATAGCTGGTAAATCTCATATTGATATAAAAGATATGAAACCAATATTTAAAAAAAGGATACATCTATTGTTAATACTTATATTTATTATTCCATTTTTAAGTGGATGTGATGAGGTTATGGATAATACAAGTTATCATAATAATTATTCACAGCCACCAGCTATAGAAAATATTGTAAAACAAGAACAACCAATAAAAAATGTAATACCAGAAGTTAATACAGAAACTAATAATAATTTATCCAATGATAATCATTACACGAATGTAGATGGTAATAAGGTTCATTCACCAGCATATTCTGACACTATTCCAGTTGGTGCATCAGCAAAATGTAGAGATGGGAGCTATAGTTTCAGCCAACATAGAAGTGGAACTTGTTCTCATCACGGTGGGGTGGCTAAATGGTATTAATAATTAATATATAAAATATATGAAAAAAATAATAATTTTAATAATAGTGTTATTAATTCTAGGAGTTGCTGGATTTTTCTTTTATGAAAAACAAAAGGAGCGAAAATATGAAAATTGTGTAAGTGTTTGTTGTTCTGGTAGCGAAGTTTATGAAAATGGAGATTGTTATACTAATATGATTCATAATGCATCTACCGGGGAAATAATTAAAGAATATTCATTAGCGGTCACAGACAAAGAATGTAAAAATATTTGTATACAAAAATATAAATAATAAATAAACCATATGTTTTGTCATAGATGCGGAAAAGAGTTATTAGAAAATGCTAAATTTTGTTCTTCCTGTGGAACAGAGGTTCATCAGATAGACAAATCAAAAAATAACAATCAAACTTCTACTCAACAAAAAGGAGGAAAAATTTCTGGACAAAAAATATTTAAAATAATTGTTATAATAATTCTAATTTTAACGTTTATTAGCCCGTCTATATCACAAAAGCAAATTGCTTTATTAGATGGAGTAATTAATATAACTATTTGGGCTATTATTTTATATATAATATCACTTTTTATATCTCCACAAACAAAATCTTTGAAAGCAAAAAATAATGAAATAAAGAAAGAAATAGCAAAAGAAGATAAAGAAATAAAAGAACTAAAAACAAAATTATTAGAAAAAGAAGATTTATTGGCAATATTATATGTATATAGTTTAATTATAATATTTTTTATTATAATAATTTTACTTGTATTATTAAATAATTTTAACAGAAATCTTCTTGCAGTAAATATAATTCTTTTAATAATTATCATAATTTTAATGATATTTATTAAAAAAATAAAAATAGAGACTAATTTAATTAGACAACAATTAAAAAAATAGAAGAATAAAGTATGAAAATATTTTCAAAAAAAGAATTTCCTTATATTTTAACATTGTTTAGCATTTGGATTTTTGCCTTAGCTTACTATTTTCCAAATTTTCCTGCTAACTTTCCAGCTGGTGCTGGAAGAATAAAAATATATAATTATAATACAAATTATCTCAAGTTGATATCTGTGATATTATTTACAATAGGATTTTACATATCAATTAGAAGAAGATTATTTCCTAAGACTATAGATGAAATCGCAGAAGAATCATATGAAAAGGCTAAAAAAATTGTTGTAACTTTTAATAAGATATCTGCTACTGCTATACAAAGAGAATTAAAAATTGGTTATGCAGCATCTGCTAGATTATTAGATATGTTAGAAGATAATGGAATAATCGGACCAGCTAATGGTCCCAGACCAAGAGAAGTTTTATAAATAATTTGGTAATAATATAAACATAATTATTATTTTTAAAAAATATGGACGAAATAAATAAGTACAAAGACTCTATAGAATATATAGAGAATGAATTTCAAAAAATAATAAAGGAGAATCCATTAAATTTTGATAAGGAATATTTATCCCAAATAAGGTTTAAAGTTACTAGTTTTAAAAAAGGTGATGATCAATCTTATGATGTAAATTACGAAATAAAAGGCTTTGACTATGGAGATGATTATAGTAATGGTTTAATTTTAAGTTCTAGAGATGGACTTTCAATCGAAGAAGAAATTGCAAAATCAATCTATGACGATATAGTAATGGGTACAGACTTAATGAGGAAAGATCCTAAAGTAAGAGAATGCATAGATAGGGCAGAAGAAGAAGCAGAAGAAATACTTGAAAACAAAAAGAAGAAAGATAAAAAGAAATTTTGGGGTTGGGCTAGACCAGAAATAGGAAAAGGTCATCATTTAGGAGATTGTCATATCTTTTGGGAAGAAAAGAAAAGAATCTTAAAAGAAAAATATAATATAGATTGGAAAACTCCTGCGGAGATAAACCCAAGTGCTAAATTTGATTGATATAATTAAATCAATCTTATAAACTCATTAAAAAGTGATTTAAAAAAATAAAGATTCTAATATAAAAATATATGAGAGACAAGATTTTAGATAGAATTAAGAAATCTAATAGGTTTCTTTGGCTTGGAAACTATTGTATAATATTTATATGGATAAAGTTAAATCAATAAATAAAGAAAATTTAGAAATTGCAAGAAATAATGTCGGTCTGAGTACTATGTCGGCAACAAGAAAAATTTCAAAATCAAAAATTGATTTAGTTTTTGAATGGGAAAATGGAACATCACTGCCAACGTGGAATCAAATAACTAGATTAGCAAAAATATATGATATTCCTGAGGTACTCTTTTTTTCTAGAGAGTCTATTAAGAAGAACAAAACAATTCCAGACTATAGGATTGGACAAGATTCATATAATGATGAAAAAATACAGAAACTCATTAATATTGTTATTAGAAGACAACGATGGTTAAAACAAAATATTAAATATAACCTAAAAAAAAATGTTTTACAGGGTAGTGGTAAAGAGATTCAAAATCCAGATCAATTAGCTTTATTAATAAAAGAAAAACTAAATATTGATTCTTATGAAATAAAAAATATTTCTGGAGTAAGCTCTCGCAAAAAAGTATTGGATTATTTAATAAGAAAAGCAGAGGATTGTGGAATATTTATTGGAAAAACCATACATTACCATAGAATAAAAGTAGACGATATGAGAGGCCTTTATATTTCTGATGATTATTGTCCTTATATTATTCTTAATAGAAGAGATGCTCTTTCTGCACAGATATTTTCGCTTATACACGAGTTAGCTCATTTGTTTAGAAAAACTGACTCAATATCAAATAGCTTAGAGTTTAGACATTTAAATAAAAACATAAACTACGAGGAAATATTTTGTAATAAAGTTGCCGCTGAATTGTTATTGCCTACAAAAGATCTTAAAAAAACATTTTATGATATATCCGACATTAATAATATGGCAGAAATTTACAAAGTTAGTAGATTAATGATTTTTTATAGACTTAAAGATCTAAATAAAATTGATAAAAATGATATAGATAATTTAGAAGAAAAAATACGTAAAGAAACTGATGAAGACGTTATACATAAAAATAATAAAAAAAATACTGGCGGAAGTTATGTTAATAATATGAGAGATTCAAATGGAAAACTTTTTAATAACATTATTTTAGAACTTTATTTTGATAAAAAAATAAATTACGTAGAGGCATCTAATTTACTCAAATTCTCTGTTGAAAGTCTATGATAAATAATTTAACAAAAATAAAATACTTAGTTGATACAAATGTTTTAATAGAGCTTTCTCTCTGGAAGCCTATTGCTCTAAATTTAAACAAAGATTTTTGGTATAGACTCTCAGATGCTTTAAAGAATGATAAATGGGTACTTCTCGATGTTGTCGTTTGGGAGGTGCGTTATGATAAAGACTTAAAAAAATGGCTCTCTGAACAAAAAAATAAAGGGTTGGTTAAAAAAATTAATGATAATAATAAAAATCGTGCTGTTGAAATCAATAATCAATACAAAATAATTGATGACATTACTGGCAAATCAACGGTAGACACTTATTTGTTAGCTTATGCAGAAGCCGAAAATTTAGGTATTTTTTCAAGAGAAAGCTCTAGAATTAATTCTAATCAATTATACAAAATTCCAGATATATGTAATATTTTAAATATCAATAAAACTAGAAGCCCTAAGGCTTTTTTAAAAGAAATAGGATTTAATTAATAAATAGTCATAATTTTTTAGATACATATAAATTCTTTTTCTTTTTTATTGATTTATTTTAGCAATTCCCTACAATCACAGTTCTAACGTCCTCCACTAAGGAGTATATAATAGTCTTAAATGACTATTTTTGTTTATTATTATATTTGACATAAACTAAACATTATTGTAATGTGTAAACAAATTTAACATTCTAATCATCAGGAGGAAATGATGAAAAAGCTTCTTATTGTGGCCATTTTAATGGCTTTTTGCCTAGTTTTAATAGCACAAGCACCTGATACTCTTTGGACAAGGACCTTTGGCGGTCCAAACAATGAGTGTATGGAAAATATTAAAGCTACCAGTGATGGGGGTTGCATAATGGTTGGATCAACCAATTCTTATAGGAGTGGTGGTCAAGATGCATACATAATCAAAATTGATATTTATGGAAATTTACAATGGAGTAGAACTTTTGGCGGTAGTCAACAAGACATTGCTTATTGTGTTGATGAAACACCAACTGGTTATTGCATAACTGGATTTACAAGGTCTTATGATAGTCCAGACAATACCAATCTTTGGCTTTTTAAAGTTGATACAGCCGGAAGTTATCAATGGATGAGAACTTACGGTGGCAGTCAAGATGATGTCGGCGTATCTTTGCAATATACCACAGACAACGGATATATTATTACTGGTTATATTCGTTCAAATAACGAATTATCAGGTGATCCATCCGGCGACATATGGCTTATTAAAACGAACTGGTTTGGTGAAAGAGAATGGCACAGGCGTTTTGTTTTTGATGATTGTTGGGATGTCGGAAGATCTGTTACTCAAACATCTGACGGAGGCTATGCAATAGCCGGAAAACAAAACAATAAAGCCTGCTTGATTAAAACTGATTCTAATGGTTCTTTACAGTGGACAAGAGATTTTCCTGGTTATCCAGATTGCTATTCCATGCAACAGATTTCTGATGGTGGTTATATCTTATGCGGTGCTACCACTAACATATCTGGCACTTGGGATTTCTATTTACTCAAAACTGACTCAGATGGAAATTTACAATGGAGTAGAAATTTTGGTGGTACTCAAGAAGATTATGGTCGTTCTGTAGCCCAAACATCAGATGGTGGATATGTAATATTTGGAACGACAAACTCTTTTGGTTTAGGAAATTATGATACTTGGGTAATCAAAACCGATGCTAATGGAAATGAACAATGGAATAAAACTATTGGCACCACTGGAGATAATCAAGGTTATTCAATAGCACAAACATTGGATGACGGATATGTAATGGCCGGATATTCAGATGAACAAGCATATGCAATTCGTCTCAGAGGTAGACTCGTATTATTTAATGGAACCCCAACATCTGGATATATTCCACTAACGGTTACTTTTTCTGATCAATCAATAATTCAAAATTTAGTAACTTCCTGGCAGTGGACATTTGGTGACGGTCAAACCTCATTAGAACAAAATCCAATCCATACCTATACGCAAGCTGGGCAGTATTCCGTGAAATTAAAAATCATTGATTCGAGCGGTGTTGCTGATTCGCTTATCAAAACCAATTACATCACAGTCCTGGAAGTGCCACCTGCTCCACCTGAGAACTTAACAATTACAATTTCAGGTCGCAATGCAATTTTGAATTGGGAACCAGTTACTACAACAATCTTCAATAACCCAATAACTATTACTGGTTACGTAATATACTTCAGTGAAATTCCTGATACAAACTTTTGGTATCTCGGATGCACCGAAGCCATAACCTACACACATTATCGCGTGACTCAATATGCCAGCGGTATGTTCTACAGAGTTGTTGCTGTCACAGATGATTGGAATCGAATAAGAAGCATAACACAAAGAAATCCTCATATTCAACTTGGGCAACTAAATGCCTTGTTGAAAAAAGAGTGATAAACAATTTCAAAATCAATAAAAGAAGCCTTGGGATAATATCTCGAGGCTTCTCTATTTTTTTGCATTTCTACCAATATTGTTGTGGCCATATTGTGGCCATATTGTGTCCAAGAAATGATTATATGTAATGAAGTTAATAGGAATTGATGGCATTTGATAATCAATATTATTCAGTATTAATGGGCTTTTATTCACTTTACTCAATGTTTATCAAATGTTTGTAAAAACTGCTTTCTCGGGTCCGATTCCCGTTACTCGCTCCATTCGAAAGAGCCCATTTATATTGGGTTTTTTTGATACCATTAAAGAAAAAAGCAAACTGAGATATATTTTTATTTGGATTGTTGATATAATTAAATTAGGATAATTAATGTCGAGCTGAGCTCAAAATATATTTTTATGAAAAAAATTATAATTTTATTAGTAATAATATTTTTATTAAGTGGATGCACTATAATAGATACTGTTTCCAATAAATTTACAAAGAAAAATTCTATTAAAAATACTTCTGAAACAAAAAATGATAAATTTAATAACCCAGTAAAAAAAAGTGACCTAGGATCTGATATTTTTTTTGATAAACAATATCAAGCACCATTAGTTATTAGCAGAGAGGATTTTGATAATAGTTGTTCTCGTGCAATAGATACTGGTGGTAAGTATAATTGGGTCTGTAATTCAACCATGAATGAAAAAATTGGCTGTATATCAAAAATAGGACCTCACTATCTTAATTTTCATAGTAATATAGATATGTTAGATATCTATAGGTGTAATAGTGTAGAGGACCCAATGGGTAAACATACCGGATTAACAAATAGTAGCTATTCATTTATATATTTATCAATTGGTGAAAAAAGAGTAATCGTTTATTATGATTGGGATGATTTTATAAAAGACTATAAACCAATTATAGATTCTAAAAAATCAGCGCGATATTATCTTTTTAGCGCGGGTTTTACTATACCCCCAATAGAGGAAGCACTGATAAGTAAAACTGAGGATGGTTATTTAATACCTGGTTTTCATTATTATGATAATCGCAAATGTGATTATAGTAATAAGTCTGGCGATTATAAGATTTATAAAGCAGATTTTTTAGTCGACCTTAATGGCATAATAAAATTATTTGGTGATAACAAATTTGTCGGCACAACAGAATGTTTTCCTAAAATAGAACTAAATTAGGACATGAAATACTTTATTATTTTTATAGGATAATTATAAATTACTCACAATCACAGCTCTAACATCCTCTACCAAGGAGCTCCATAAAAAAGTCCTTTATTTAAAGGGTTTTTTGTTATACCCGTAAATAGAATTGAACTACTATTGACAAATATAAAAATTTATTTTTATATTTGACTTAATTTTACCATATTGATACCATTATATGTTAAAAAATAAATAAAATATTAGGAGGACAACATGGAGCTTATAATTATATTTATAGTCACCTTTATTACTCAAATGCTTGGGGTTATGGTGGGCGGAAATAGAAATGTTTTACTTCCACTGCTTATGTTTATGGGTTTACCATCAAATGAGGCTTTGGCTACATTTAAAACAGGAGGATTGGGATCGTTTGCGTCATTGATAAAATTCCATAAACATCACTATATAAAATGGAAAATGGCAATTTATCTAATTCCATTTATAACAATCGGCAGTTCAATAGGAAGTATAATTGTTATAAATATGAATCCAGAATTATTTAAAAAAATAATATCTATTTCAGTTCTTATTTCTTTACTAATGTTCTCGTTTAGAAAAAAGAATAAAATAAGAGAAATTAAAATAAAAAATAATTTCTGGATTTATATAATGTCACTTTTTACTGGGCTTGTGAGCGGATGTATAGGTTTCATGGGAATTTTTCTACAATATCTTTATATGGGAAGTGGAATGACTTTTATAGAAGCAACCGCCACAAAGAAAATCACAAATTTCGTAAGTAACATTGTTTCTTTTATAATATTTGTACTCGCAGGCATAATAAATTGGCGCATTGCCGGTATAATGTTTGTTGCTTCATTTTTCGGATCATGGATAGGAACATCATTGGGTATAAAAGTTGGTAATGTTTGGCTAGAAAAGATTTTTGTTATAGTAACATTTGTCGGCGTAATAAAAATACTATTCTATTAATAGAATATATTAGGCTCTGTGCAACGATAGCACAGAGCCTTTTAATTATACGTTAAAAATCAAAAATTTTACCTATAAAAATAATATATTTTATAAAAATCATTTTGGAATAAAAATATTATTAAAATTATGGCACCAAAAGATGAATTTGATAAGAAAAAACCACTAAAAAATTCTCCTAATTTTTTATCATATATTTGGATATATAAGTTTGGGAATAGCCATTTATTTTATTCTTTGTTTTGTATTGCATTGATGCTGGACAAGCTTGATAGTGTTATAGTGAAGTAGTAATTTTACTATCAATAAAAGGTGACTTTAAAGTCTTCCCCTTTTCTCTTTTTGATAAAATTTTCTAGCAATTCCCTACAATCACAGTCCTAACGTCCATAACCAATGAGCTCAATCGAGCTTAACTCGACCAACAAAAAAATCCATTTTTATAGGCTTCATATCCGGTCGTATAACTGGATTTTTGTTATACCACTAAATTAAAATGTATGAGATTTAACATCTTTACAACCAAAACCACTATTAACATGATGTTGATGGTGATTTATTCGCGAACTCGTTTTATACTTAAGCGCTATGCTTGGTATTTATAGAAAGTTGCAAGCACATTCCCATGATCGCGATAAACATCATTATTGTTGCACCAGACCAATCATTGGCGCCATTACCGCGATAGACAATAGCATACAAAATCATCAATATTCCAACGATGAAAGTTAGTATAGAACTTACTGACGAAGAATTCATTGCCATATATTTATTAGTTATAATTTAGTTTTGATATATAAATTGTTAATTATTCAAAAAATTTTTGTTTATCTAAAGTAAAAAATTAAACTTGTTTGTACAAATTTAAAAGAGTTTAAAAGGTTCTTTATTAAACCCTTTTTCCCTTTATTAATCTTACCAAAATCATAATAACCGCTATTACTAAAAGAGCGTGGATAAATCCACCAAGAGTATAAGATGTTACTAGACCTACAAGCCAAAGAACAATGAAAATAATTGCAATTGTTGTTAACATAAGCGTTTTTATTTATTATTTATTAGTTATATTAACCATAGCACCATTTGGATTATTAAGATATAGAAGTTAAATTGAATTGTTTTTGTTTTTTTTAAAGCCTTTTAATAGGCTTTTTTGTTATATTGAAAAATAAATCAAACTAAAATATATTAAAAGATTCAAAAAAGGAGCTTATTAGCTCCTTTTTTATAATATTCTACTATTTATTAAACAAACTTTTTGCCAAATCCCAATATTCTGGATTTCCATTCAATTTTTGTAAATACCACCACTCTACACCCCACAAATAACACTGATTGAGGTCTGAATCAATTGCATATTGAAGATTTGCTTCAAATTGTTTTAGATCAAAAGATTTATTTGATTCATCTGGTTTCAAATCTTTAAGCGTTCCCTTTGGAACCCATGGCTCTGCTTGAAGCTCACTTATTATCATATTATCAGAACGCAATTTCAAAAAACTTGCCTTGAATTTATAAAACCAAGCTGGAATTGGATACCTAAAATACCCAAAAATAGGATTCCATACCACACGATACATTGTAGTACCAAATTTGTCTCCAATATCCCACTCTCTTCTCCATGAAGAAAGTTCTCCTGATGCAGTTATAAGAATTGGTCTTTTGTCTAATTCTTTTACTAATTTTACCTCTCTTCCTAGAAATGCTTCATCACCATCTGGACATATTCCAAAAGTATTTAAAAGTGGTTCATTTTCTACCTGCCACATTATTATTTCATCTCTATCTCTATATTTAGAAACTACATGATCAATCATGATAAGTGTTTGATCTTTTATATTTGAAACTCCCATAGAAAAAGTCCAACTTGGTGCATGACACTCTGGCCATCTTGGAAGACGCCAACCAATATTTGCAACAAATTTTACTCCTCTTTTTTTACCTTCATTAAACATATAATCATAATCACTAAAATCATATTTCCCCTTTTCAAATTCTATATCATCCCAATAGATAGGAATTCTCACATATTTTACTTTCAAATCATCAAGCATAGAAATATAAACTTCTTTCCAATCAAGACCTATTTCACCACAAAGTTTTTTGGAAAACGTTACTGCCCAATAATTTTCTTTTGTATTATGAAGATTAATTTTGCCAGGATAATGCTTTGCAAATTTTAAATACCACAAAAGAAATATTATTAAAAATATTAATAGAATATATATAATCATTTTTTTGTTTAATTTCATATTAATAATAAAAAATTATGATATAAGATATAAACCAATAGCAATTATAAATATTGATATTGCTTTTTGAATAATTATTGATTTTGATATATCTTCTTTTATAGCTTTTGGCCTTAACATTGTAATTACAGCTCCAAGAATTAAAAGAAATGCATACTGTACACCCTGTAATGCATTTACAAAAACCACAGACCCGAGTGCAATTGCATAATTTTGTAAAAAAGAGCCTACAGCTGCGAGACCTTGATTTCCAAAAAACAAAAACTTATTTTTTGTTTTCTTTAATAATTTTATGCTCTTAAATATTCCTTCTCTATCTTTTTTATCAACAAGTAAAAATAGTACCATAATAAAACTTCCCAATCTTATCCAAATAAAACCACTCATAAATGGCTGAATATTGTACATATATTTTGTACCAATAAAAAACAAAGAAAAAAATAATGCTGCCAGAATTGCAACAATTATTCCTTTTGTATCATCATCATCTGTATCACCAAACCACATTGCAAATTTATGCCATATAGTTTTTTTATTTGGAATCCAAGAAATAATCAAAGTACCAATAAGAAGTAATATTATACCAATCCATTCGCGAACACTAAATTTTTCATTAAAAAATGAAATTGAAAAAAATATTGTAAATATTGGAATAGAACCACCAATAAGAGTAATAACTTTTGAAGTATCACCATCTTTTAATGCCTTATACATCAAAAGTAATGCCAAAGGAAACATGGCTCCAATAATAATATTTAAAAGAAATGTCACAATTCCAGGCCAAATAAGATAAAAAGGAGCAAGGACAAAAACAATCATTCCAAGACATCCCACAAAAAACGTATAAGCTTTACTATTAGGAACTACATTTCCTAAAATAAACTTATCTCCAATGTTTACAAAAGCCATTATCAAATAAGCTATAATTGCTATTAAAAACCAAGACATATTTTTTCTTATTATTTATTAAAATTATTACAAACTATTAATTATTTCTTTTAAATTTTTCATTTTTAGAGAATTAAAATCTTCTTCTGTAATAGAAGACGATGCATACAAAGCATTTTCTGATTTACTATCATATTTCTGATATTTTCTTGGATAATTTGCTTCCAAGTCACCATTTGGCAATACAAAAATTCTATATTTTTTTAATTCTTTTATAAAATTATCACCTGATACATTTTTCAATTTCAAATCAATACGATTTAGTAAGTCTCTCAAATAATTACCTTGTAACATATCTCTATCAAAAATCATAACATAAGGAATATCAAAAATATTCAAAACTTCAGCATACACAACAGCATTTCCTTTTCCATATGTTTGAATTACTTTTATATCTTTTTCACCCATATAAAAATTATTTATCAAAGATGTAAACAACAACTTGTCTGATACACCTTCTACAAGTACAACTTCATCAGAGAAAAACATTTCTAAATTATCCGCATTTAATTCTTTTATTAGTCTATCTAAATTATAATTTTTGTTTTTTATTGTAAGAACACTTGTAATATTTTCTTTTTTCACAACTTTTATAAGTTGAGGTAAGGAAACTGGAGTTATAAATAAAGGAGAATGTGTAGTAAATAAAATTTGACCAGAATTGCTATTTTGCATTGCCCACAACAATTTTCTTATCATAGCAGGATGCAAATGATTTTCTGGTTCATCTATCATTATAATATTATATTCTGGATGATAAATATATAAAAGTATAGTAAATACCCTACTAAAACCACTTCCAAGCCAATCAATGGTAGCATCTCTATCCCCTTCTTTTATACCTTTGTGTTCATAATTTATATCCAATGCATTTTTTGTAGTAGATATTTTTGGAAAGTGCTTTTTTAAATTATACTGAAACTCATAAAAATTTTGTTTGTATTTAAAAATATTTTTAAAATCTTCATTTATACAATCAAGATCCAAAAATACATTTTCATTTAATCTTTTTATTTTTGAAGATAGATAATTAGATATTTTTTCATCATATTCAATGTCTTTTTTTTTAAATGACAATATTCTTTTTTGATTTTTTAAAATCAGATTTGCCCTATCACTTGGAAATAAAAATTCTTTCACCTCAAATTCTGTAAATTCAATATTTAAAATAATATTTGATTTATCATAAAATAGAGATGTATTATCTTTTGTTGGGTCAATACAAAGCTCTATTGCATCTAAAATATTTGATTTACCAGAGTTATTTTGTCCAATAAAAGTATTCATCAAATTCAAATCCAAATCTATAGGATTTTTTATACTTTTATAAAGATTAATTTTTATTTTATCTAAAAACATATTTATAACAAATTTACATCATCAATCTCATCTATTTTATTGTTTAACACAATATTTTCTATATGATACGTACCCAGCTTTGGTGCATTCATAAATCCCTCCATAGCTGCCTCAGCCATCCAACCAGAATCAATCCAATCAAAAAGCCACTCATTTACATATTTTGGATTTTTACTATCAACCCCTGCACCAATAGAAAGTAACCATCTTCTATTATAATTTTCTTGGGATCCAAGTGGTTCAGACATTATAATTGGAATTCCAAGTCCCGCATAAAAACTAAGCTCAGATGGTTTTGTCCATAATATATCTGTGGTTTTCAATTGTTCATTAAACATTTTGAAATATGTCATCTTGTCCTCTGAATATAAAATTTTTACATTTTTGGAATTATCTATCTTATTATTCTTCAAATATTTTTCATAGTACAAATAAACATCATTTCTATTACCAGCAACTAATATAAGTCTAAGCTTTCCTTTTTTGATATGATCTCTTAGGCTTTCCAAAATTGTAACTCCTAAATCACGCTGAGCACCAGCACCACCAACAGCAAACATTATTGTAAGTGGATGTGCATTTTTCTTTATTTGAGAAACTGGACACAGATATCCTTCTATAAATTTTGCATACTTTTTTCTATATATTCCCTTTGGATCCAAATTATATATTCTTGATTTCAAACTATTCTTTAATATATTCATATTCACTCCACCAATATTTTCTTTTGGCAAAGGAAAACCTGTCAAGAATATATTTTTTGAATTTACTCCATAAAGCATCAGCCTTTCTTTTACTCTTTTATTTGGGACTAAATATTTTATTCTACTTGTTTTTGGGTGATACGGAGCCCAAGCACGAGCAATATCTGCATCACAAACTATACAATATATTTCACCTTTATATCCATAATATTCTGCAAAATATGCTGGTACAAAAAAAGTAGTTACAAAGGGAAGCGGATTTTTATTTAATTCATCTATTAATTTTTTGCCAAGACCGTGTTTAACTTGATTGAAAAAATATTTTTGTTGATAAGAATTATTTGACAAATCTCTTTTTGGGTAATATGGATCTATTTTTTGCATATCATCCATTATGCCAAAAGCCAAATTTCCTAAAATTGGAAAATTCTTATACATTGATATTATTTCATACCATTTTCTTCCACCTTGCCAAGATTTTTTTTCTTTTTTACTAATCCCTTGATAACTATTTGCATTTATTATTCCACCTTCAGAAACAGAAACAAATGGATAAGCAGCGCGCTGATGACCATATCCCATATCTACAGCTACTACATACATTTTGCTGTTTTTTAAAGATTTTTTATCCTTCATTTTATTATAAATATTAATTTGTTTAATTTAATTATAACATAAAAATTATATTAAAAAACCAATATTGACATATCGTTTTTGATATGATAATATTTAGATAGTTATCTAAATATCTAAATACAATTTAAAAATAATTATATGGGATTAAACGAAACACTAAATGCATTATCAGATCCTTCAAGAAGAAAAATACTAGACCTTTTGAAAAAAAAAGATATGTCGGCAGGAGAGATTAGTAAATATTTTGATATAACCCTACCCTCTATTTCTCATCACTTAAATATTTTAAAGCAAACAAATCTTGTAACATTTCAGAGAAGTGGCCAACAAATAATTTATTCTCTTAATTTGAGCATATTTGATGAAGTGGCAGAATTACTTATAAAATTTTTCAATAAATAACAAAACTAAAGAAAAAATTATGAAGAACCCAATAAAAATGAATTTAAAAACAGAAATATTACCAATATTATGTGTAATATTTAGTGGAGTCTCATCTATCATGCTGTATCCAAAAATGCCTGAAAAAATTCCTATACATTGGAATTTTAGAGGTGAAATAGATAATTGGGGAAATAGCTTTTCGCATGTAATTGCTATAAATGCAATGATAATAGGAATTTACCTAATGTTTATATTTATGCCATATCTTGATCCCAAAAAAGAAAGATATGAACAATTTGAAAAAATATATCATATAATAAAAAATGTACTTATGATATTTTTGACTGGTATATTGTTTATGACAAATCTTAGTGCAATTGGTTATCCTATTAATGTAGCACTATATATTCCTATTGCTGTTGGAATATTGTTTATAATACTTGGAAATTATATGGGAAAAATAAAACCAAATTGGTTCGTAGGAATAAGAACTCCATGGACACTTTCTTCTGAAGAAACCTGGAATAAATCTCATAGATTGAGCGGAAAAATATTTATGTTATCAGGATTTCTTATTGCAATTAATGGATTCTTGCCAGAAATTTTAAGACTTCCTGTGTTTATTTTTGCAATTGTTATTATCTTATTTGGAACACTTGTTGGTTCTTATATAATTTATAGAAAAAATAAATAGTAATAATATTCTTCAAAACCAAAAAACCCTTTATTTAAAGGGTTTTTTGGTTATATAATTAAAATAAAAATTAATCCGCTACTTTGAATACTTCTTCGATAGAAGTTATTCCATCTTTTGCTTTTAAAAGTCCGTCTTGAACCATTGTTATCATTCCATTTTTCTGAGCTAATTCTTGAATTACATATTCTGAAACTTTGTTTTCAAGTATTACATTTTCTATTTCCGGAGACATTGTAAGAACTTCATATATACCTACTCTGCCTTTATACCCCAAACCATGACATTTTTCACATCCACGACTTTTATAAAATTTTATATTATTAAGTTCTTCTTGATCTAATTGAGAACCAGAATTTACTGGAATAGAAGATAAAATATTTAATATCTGTGTCATTTTTTCATTATCTATTTTTTCTTCCTCTTTACAATCTGGACATATTTTTCTTACAAGTCTCTGACCTATAATAGAGTTTATTGCGGGAGATAATAAAAATGGTTTTACTCCCATTGCAAGTAATCTTGGTATAGCAGCAGAACTAGAGTTTGTATGAAGTGTAGATATTACGAGATGTCCAGTTAGAGCTGCATTTATAGCAGTATCAGCTGTTTCTAAATCTCTTATTTCTCCTACCATTACAATATCAGGATCTTGTCTTAAAATAGATTTGAGTCCTGACGCAAAGCTATAATCTTTGTCTTTTTGAATTTGTGATTGATTGACACCTTGTAATCTATATTCAATTGGATCTTCTAAAGTTATAATTTTATTCTCTGGTGAATTTAATTTTTTGAGTATTCCATATAATGTAGTAGTTTTACCAGATCCTGTAGGGCCAGTGGTTATTATCATCCCGTTTGGTCTTTTTATTTGTTGATCCAAGTCTACAAATGATTTACCACGAATACCCAAACTTTCAAATCCCAAGCTATTTGTAGAAGACCTGAGTAATCTCATAACAACACTCTCTCCAAAATTTGTAGGTATTGTTGAAACTCTAACATCTATATCCTCTTTACTTAAATGTATCGTAAATCTTCCATCTTGTGGTTTTTCTGTAATATTTATTTTGAGCCCTGAAATAAGCTTTATTCTAGAAATAATTTTAGACCATATTTCCGAATCAAGTGATGCTACAATATGGAGTACTCCATCTATTCTCATTCTTACTTTTATTCCATCCTCCTGTGCCTCTATATGAATATCCGAACTTTCAACCTGTACTGACACCGCCACTATAGCAGTCATTATTTCTGACACTCCAGCTCTTTTAAGTAAAGAATCTATTTTATCAAAAGTAAAATTTTCTTGCCTATATTTATTTATATCATCTTCTGTAATTTCAACCCCTTTTTTTGTAATGATCAATTTTGGTAATTTTTCATAAATACTAATTGCATACTCTAGACTATTATCTGATATCAAAAATAATTCAACACTTTTTTGATTTGCTATAATTTCATCTATTAATTTTTTGACTTGTGGATTGGATGGGTTTGTAGTCCCCACTTTAACACTATCATCCAAAATTGCAAAACAAACAATTTGAAAATTCTTTGACTTTTCAATTGGTATAAAACTCAAAGCATCTGGAGCTATAGGAAAACCTTTTAAATTTATATATGGAACATCACAAGATACAGCAGAAGCTTTTGCTTCTTCTTCAAGGTTGTCTATTTTTATATCATGAAGCTTCTCTTTTAATTTTATAGAATCCTCATTATCCTGATTTTCTTTGAGTAAATCACCAATATTTTGTGTCATAAGTATTAAAATTTATTAATCCCTAGCCTTTGGTCTACCTCTTCTTCTTTTTAATTTAGCATCAGCTGGGATTTTATTTATATCAGAAACTTTTACAATTTGATTTTTCGTTTTCATATAATTTGATAAAGACGCTACCACTCTAATCACCTTACTATATTTTTTACCAGATGTAAGTTCATTGAAAAGAAGTGCCCATGCAGATGTTTGAAATACTGATATAAACATTCCAACAAATAAATATAATACAACAAGTGGAATTATCTTAAACAAAACCATTGTTATATCCCCATTTGTAAATGCATATATTACAAGCAAATCCATATTGTAAGGACCAAGTATTACTAATGTTAAATATATCACTATAAGACCTATAAAAGTATTTATAATCAAAAGAGTCGCCATCATCTCTATACTAATAAGCCAATTTGTTTTGAATAAATTCCATGCTTTTGATATGGATGGGACAAATTTTTCACCTTTAATAATAACAAAATTTATAGCATATTTAATAACAAAAGAAATAATTGTAGCAACAGGTAGAAAGAATAACCAAACTATTATACCTATAACAAATTTAAATTTTTCTCCACCAGCCTGAATAACAAAAAGAAGTAGTGGTATTGCTATAACAAGTACAATAAGAGTTATCAAAAATTTTGATACAAAATTCAAACCTAAAACTTCTATAAAATAATCTTTGGATTTATTGAAAATATCTTTGAATTTTACGGGTTTATTTTCTGCTATATCATTTGTAGCTTTTATAATAGCCGTCTGGGAAATTATAATAATCCATATCACTATAATTGCAATAATAATCATTATAAGTACCATAGTTGCCCAATTCAAAATACCTAAAAATCCTTGAGCGTTATGAAGTGCATCTAGTAAAAAGAAATCTCTCACACCTTGTGGAATTATAGAAGATGTCATATCTTCTACACTATACATGGTATTGAAAAATATTTGCATTTCTCCACCATTTCCAAGCCAAAGAGCAAATACACCAAAGAACCATAAAAATTTATACTTCCAAGTTATCTGCCATGCCTTTTTTAAAATAGATCGATATAAAGGTTCCATAATTTTAGTTTTTATTTTTTTAATTATTTATTTTAAAATATAAAATAGCAAGAAATATCCCTCTCATATATTATAGTAAAAAAATGAAAATATAACAAAATAAAAAATGCCAGATTAGACAATCTGACATTTTTTTAGTACAAATATTAAAACATATTTTCAAATTCTTCTTTCTCAATTGTTTCTTTTTCTAATAATTTATTTGCTATTTGATCTAATTTTTCTCTATTTTTTATAATAATATCTTCTGCTTTTTTATAGCACATATCTACCAAATCTTTTATCTCTAAATCAATCTTCTTTGCTACATCTTCACTATAATCTTTATTTTCATGAATTTCTCTACCCAAGAAAACCATCTCCGTATTTTGACCAAAAGACCTATAACCTAAGTCTTCATTCATTGCATACTTTGTAATCATTTTTTTTGCTATGTCTGAAACCTGTTGTAAATCAGAACTTGCACCATTTGTAATCTCTCCAAAAATAATCTTTTCTGACACCAAACCTCCCAAGGTCATAGCTATATCATCTATAAATTCTGTTTTTGTATGAAGATGCTTATCTATATCTGGCAATTTCATTGTATATCCAGCCGCTCTTCCACGAGATATGATAGAAATCTTATGTATAGGATCACAGCCTGACAATAAGTGGCCAACCAAAGCATGCCCTGCTTCATGATATGCTGTAATACTTTTTTCTTTTTCAGATAAAATGTGACTTTTTCTCTCAGGTCCAAGCATTACTTTTTCTATACTATTTAATATGTCTAATTGTGAAATTCTTTTTTTGTTTTGTTTTGCTGCTAATATTGCAGATTCATTTAAAACATTTCTTAAATCCGCTCCAGAAAATCCAGGAGTTCTTTTTGATATCATTTCTAAATCTACATTTTCTTCAAGTGGCTTGTTTGCAGCATGAAGTTTTAAAATTGAATACCTATCATTCATATCTGGAAGATCTATTATAACTTGTCTATCAAAACGACCAGGACGAAGAAGTGCAGGATCTAAAACATCTGGCCTATTCGTAGCAGCGAGAACTATAATATTTGTTTCATTATCAAATCCATCCATTTCTACTAATATTTGATTTAGAGTCTGTTCTCTTTCATCATGACCTCCACCAAGTCCCGCACCACGATGTCTTCCTACAGCATCTATTTCATCTATGAAAACTATACATGGAGAAGCTTTCTTGGCTTTTTTAAATAAATCTCTAACACGAGATGCACCAACACCTACAAACATCTCTACAAATTCAGAACCAGAAATATGAAAAAATGGAACATCAGCCTCTCCAGCAACAGCTCTTGCTAATAATGTTTTTCCTATTCCAGGAGCACCAAGAAGTAATACACCCTTTGGTATTTCTGCTCCAAGTTTTATAAATTTTTGAGGATCTCTAAGAAACTCTACGACCTCTCTAAGTTCTTCTTTTGCCTCAATAGCCCCAGCAACATCTTTGAAAGTAAATTTTTTCTTTTTATCTGCTAATTTTGCTCCTGATTCTCCAAAACTAAGTGCCTTTGAATTTGCACCCTGAACTCTTCTAAACATAAACCAAATAAAAATTCCAACAAACAAAAATGGCAATAAAAAAGGTAAAATTGTTGTAGCCCAAAAAAGTAGTCCAGACTCATCCTTTACAGATATATCTACTTTATTTAATTTATCTTTATCAGATCCTAAATTTATAAGCGTTTGAGTCAAACTTTCATCTTTTTCTTTTTGTGCTTTATTAAGTTCACCATTATTTAACTCTATATCCAATGAATCTCCTACAATTTCTATTTTTTTCACTTCTTCATTTTGAATTTTGGAACTCAAATTAGCCAAAGATATATTTTCTGGTTTTTTTGGTTGTTCTATATTGTAGAAACTAAAGACAATAGCAATTAGTAATATAGCAACAACAAATATAAAAAAATTTTTGAAAGCATTTTTCATTGTTTAGTGCTTATTATTTAGTACTTTAAGTATATATAATTATATACAAATTTCAAAGTAGACTTTTATTCTTTATTTTTTGAAGACTTCTTTTTTTGTTCTTTTTTATCATCATTTTCTACTTCTTCCAAAGCAGAGTCTTTGATGTCTTCTTTTGTAGATTCTTCATGTGCTTCAACTTCTTTTTCAGACTTTTCTTTCTTTATTTTTGAAGCTTTGAGTGATAATCCCAATCTATGATCTTTTGATTCTAGATTAATAATAGTAAAATCATATGTCTCACCTATTACAACAACATCTTCTGGGCTATTTATTATATGATCGCTAAGTTCTGAAATATGAGCCAAACCATGAATATCTTTATCAAGCTCTATAAATGCTCCAAAAGGATTTATTTTCAAAACCTTGCCTTTTACTTTTCCACCAATTTTATATTTTTTCTCTATATCTTTCCATGGATCACTTATAAGTTTTTTCATACTCAAGGAGATTCTACCATCATCAACTGATATTATTTCTGCTTTTACTTTATCACCTACCTTTATTACATCATTTGGATTATCTATTCTCTGCCAAGCCAATTCTGATATATGAACGAGACCTTCTAAATTATCTCCAAATTCTACAAAAGCTCCAAAATCTGCAACTCCAGTAATTTTTCCTTCTATTACTTTTCCCATTCCATATTCTTCTAATGTCTTCTTTTGTTCTTCTGCCCATGCAGATTTTTGAGATACTATAAGTTTTGATTCTTTTTCATCTACATCTATTACTACTGTCTTAAAAGCTTTTCCTATAAAACTTTTCAAATGACTTAATATTTTTGATTTATCACCACCTTCTACTCTTGGATAATATTTTGTAGTAAGTTGTGAAACTGGTAAAAATCCTACAATATTGCCAACTTTTACCATAAGACCACCTTTATTTGCATCAATAACTTTTGCTTCAACGATAGATTCTTCTTTCATTATTTTTTCAAGATCTTCCCATGCTTTTTGATGACTTGCATATCTAAAAGAAAGCTCCATATAGCCCTTTTCATTATCCAAATCCAAAACTGTGGCTGAAACTAAATCATCTAATTTATAATCTACATTTACACCGCCCTCATCTTGCACTTCTTTTCCTCTTACAACACCAGACAATATTCCATTGTAATCTAAGACTACTTCATTTTTACCAACAGCAACTACCTTACAATCAATAAGATCTCCTACTTGTGGCAATCTAATATCATCATGTGCTTCTAATATATTCGCAAAAGCACTATTATTTTTCTCTTTTGTTTCTTTTGTACTCATAAAATTATTACACTCTTTCGAGTTATTCATTTACCCAAAAGATGGATAAATAAAAAAACTGACCTTTAATTATTATATCCTTGCATTAATCGGTCTTATTAATCCAAGTCATATGAAATTTTACTATAAAATCTATATAATTGCAAGCTCTTAAATATATGATAAAATGTAGCTATGAATAAACTGGATTTAATAATAGACACAATAAATCTAAAATCACAAAAAGTCAGGCAAAAACTATTTTTACCTATTATTGCATTTTTATCAAAAATTGGGATAAAAGCCAATACAATAAGTATATTTAAAATCGTTCCTGCAATATTTTATATATTTTTAATACAAACAAATCCAATAATTGCTTTTTTGATAATATTTTTTGGAGTAGTGCTAGATTTTTTTGATGGACCACTCGCAAGATATGCAAATACAGTAAGTGATCGTGGAAAATTTATAGACATGTTGTCTGACTATATAATTTATGCGTGTTTTGTATTTGGTTTGATAATTATAAATTCAGGAGATGTAAAATTATTATCTTATAATATAATAATAATGCCTATATTATATTTACTTATAATATTGAATAAGAATGAAAATAAAAAAACAGATTGGATAATACATCCTGAAGCAAAAGCAACATTTCATAGAATAATCATAGAAATATCTGCTTTATGTTATTTATTATTCAAACTACCGATTTTATATTTTAATTATATATTATTTTTTGCAAATATACTTGCAACTATTCACGCTACATTTCACTTCTTTGTTTTTATAAAAAAAAATAATAATCACCAAAAATGTTGATTTTCAAAATAATTTCCACATAAACAAAACTATCCGACTCAGCTGGATAGTTTTTATAATAAAAATAATTTCGAATTTATTTTCTTGAACGTTTAGAAATTCTTGTGTCTAATTTTGTTACCATATCTGGATTACTAGAATACATAACACCTGGATTCTTTTTGAGTTCTTCTAATTTTTTATCTCTTATTTTATTTTTTTTACGTGCCTCTAGTGTTTTGTATGATTTCATAAATTTCTTACGCTCTGTAAGTGTTGTAAGTTCTCTTGCCTTAGGTCTATCGTATGCATTTTTGTAAAGAGTTCTATCGTCTTCTTTTCCTACATCATATACATTAATTTTTATATTATTTTCTGAACATTTTAAAATTAATTCTTTAAAAACATCTTCTCCACTCAAATATGATAATACCTCTGATTTAAATTTTCTTAATGCTGATATTTTACCAAATGTTCCATCAAATAACTTGGACATTTCAGTTCCCCAAACTTTTATGTTAAGACTTCCACCATGTAAAACTCTTGCCATTATTTTTATAAATTTATCATCAACTGGCAAATCTCCAATTGCTGTTTCATGGACACCAACAGTCTTTTTTTTATTTTTTTCAAATTCTTCTAAAAGTTTTAACCAATATTTATTTTGATCTAATAATATAGAATGTGATGTAAATTCACCAAACTCTGATTGTGGCTTAGCATTGCCATTTGCTAAAGCTTTTTGACGTTGTCGTGAAACAAATGATCCTATAGCATCTAAAAATCCTGGGCAATGTTCAATAGCACCCATAATTAATTTAGGAATTACTCTCAAACCAGGGAAGTAGCTCATACTATAATGCAAATTTGGTTCTTTTTCATATAAATATTGAAGTGTTTGTGGAAACCAAGAAACAATATTTACTCTATGTTCAAAATGATTTTTTCTAATTAAATTTAAAATATCATCAGCCATTTTTGTATCAAAATCTTTTATATCAATATTTATTTTTGTGACCTGATTATCCAACTTTTTTACCATTTCAAAAAAATCATCTAAAGTAGTTAGATGCTCCCCATGTATAAGTTCAATTTTTTGTAATTCCCCCCAAGTTAAATCATTGATAGCTTCCAATCTATTTGCAGATGAACCAAGTGTCACATTATGATGAATAATAATTCTGCCATCCTTACTAAGTCTTACATCAAATTCTAATTCACTTATATTTTCCTTTATAGCATTTAGAAGTCCTTCTTTAGAAGCCTCGTCTTTGCCAAAACCTCTTTCACGATGAGATAATACTGGATTTTCTCTACTATCTTTCAAAGTTTTCATTACAAGACCAATCTCTTTTTCCATAAGTCCATTTAAAAAATCTCCATAATCTTTTTTTGTAATAGCCGTACCAGTTCCTTCTGTTAAAATATTAAATAAAAATTTTGAATAATCTTCAAGTGGTGCTTTTGATTTCAAAATATCATCCGCAGATCTTTCTAATGTTAAAATTATAGACAACAAAGCACTTTTAAAATCTTCTTTTAAACCATCATTTACTTCATACACAGAACAAAACATTTCAAAACTTTCTTCATTTTCATAAATATCTTTAAATGTCTTTCGCAAAATATGTATAGCCCTTACTTGTTCAAAATAAATATCACGTCTTTCCATTATTCTATCTTTATCTTCTATTTCTGTTTTATAATCTACTGGATTTCTTAAATCAATTATTCTATCATTATTTATTTCATCTTCATTATAAAAAATAGTATCTACATTTCCTTCTGAAACTATTTCATTTTTATCAAAATTAAATTTTTCTCTATTCATATAAAAAATTATTTTATTTTTTATAATAACATAATTTTAACATTTTTTCAAGTATACTAAAATATCAAAATTTATTTTTTTGAAAACCTAAAACATAGCCTATTAAATTAAATATTGGATGAATTGCACCAAAAAATATTATTGCAATAGCACAGTCTTTAAAAGATAAATTTACATAAAAACTTACAAAAATTACAGCACCAACTATCCAATCAATTTGATCAAATGGAATCCATGACTTTCCTGAATCAATATTTTTTTGTCTCTTAAAAAAACTCTTAAAAGAATCTCCAAAAAGTGCACCAAATCCTAACAGAAAACCCAATAAAACAATATTAATATTTGAATAATCTATCATTGAAATAGAAATTGTACTTGCATAAAAAAACTTTTGCAGAAAAACACAAAATATTGCTATTAATACTCCAAACAAGAAACCTCTAAATGTTTTATTTTTACCTAATAATGGTTTTTCTCTAAATTTGAACCCAAAATCAATAGGATAATTCAAAAAATTAACTGATCTAAATATAGAAGCAGTTATATTTGCAATTGATGCTGGTAAAAATAACCAAATTAATTTCAAAATAATCATATACTTTATATAAATTATTCCATTTTTTTATAAAGAAGTAAACTAATTTCATTTTTGTTATAATTTGCTATAATAGCAATATTATCAAAAAACTATGACAAAATTAAAAAAACCAGAACTTTTAATTCCAGCAGGAGACTTGGAAAAATTAGAAACAGCTTATCTTTATGGTGCTGATATTTGCTATATGGGAGTAAAAGGTTTTTCACTTAGAACAAAAAAATCTGAAATAGATTTTGATGAAATAAAACAAGCAATAAGTATTGCAAGGCATTACAAAAAGAAAATTTTTTTAGCTCTCAATTCTTTTATATATGATAATGAGATAAAACAAATTGAAAAAATTATAAAAGAATTAAATATAATAAAACCAGATGCACTTATAATTGCAGATCCCGGAATAATAAATATTGCTACAAGATTGAAAAACAAAATTCCAATTCACTTATCTACTCAGGTAAATACGCTAAATTCTGAAAGTATAAAGTTCTGGAAAAAAAATGGGGTAAAAAGAATAGTTTTGGCTCGAGAATTATCACACAAACAATTAATACAAATTAAAAAAAATGTTTCAAATATAGAGCTTGAAATATTTGTTCATGGTGCACTCTGTGTATCATATTCCGGCAGATGCTATTTGAGTAAATATTTAGTAGACAAAGATTCAAACCGTGGAGAATGTACTCAGCCTTGTAGATGGCAGTGGCAAGCACATGAAACAATAAAGTCAGATAGAGTCCTAAATTTCGAACAAATTGATAATACAAATTATATTCTAAATTCAAAAGACTTATGCTTGATAGAAAAATTTCCAGAAATATTCAAACTCAATTTTTCATCTCTAAAGGTAGAGGGTCGAATGAAAAGTTCATATTATGTAGCAATTGTCTCTATGATTTATAAAAATGCAATTGATGATTATTTCAAATCTCCAAAAATATTTTTAAAAAATTTAAAATATTACAAAAAAGAATTAAAAAATATTTCTCACCGAGACTATACAATAAACTTTTTTGATGGATATAATGATAATACTATGAATTTTAAAAATTCTGGATATATAAAAAATTATACGATGATAGGAATCGTAGAAAAATACGATACAAATAAAAAAGAATTATATATAAATTGTAGAAATGAAATAAAAGAAAATAGTACTATAGAAATACTTAATTGGAGACAAGGAAATATAGAAAAAATAAAAACAAACAAAGTATTTGATTTAAACAAAAAAGAATTTATAAAAAGTGCTCACAATGGATATTATATAAAAATTTCTTGTGACAAAAAATTTGAAAAAAATTCTATAATTCGAAAAAAAATAAAGGTCATCAGTAAATGACAACCCTTACAATTCCTATACATAAAGTTACTAGCTATAAGCCAATACCTTTATAATTTTTCTATTACCGTCAAACTCGTAATGGTGTTTCTTTATTACGCGTTCTTTTGTGGAATTACTTACCACTATTCCATTGCCAATATAGAACCCTAAATGATTACGACCATTTTCATTTTCTTCGTAAATCACTATATCACCTGGTTCAATATTTTCCAGTGAAACTTCCACCCATCCAAAGTTTTCCATATCCTTGATTGTTGACTTAATTGTCGCATGCGGAAAAGATATCAAATCAAAGTACTTCAGAACTTCTGAAATAAATTTTGCACAGGAACGTTTTCCATCTACTAATACATCAACTCCATATACAAAGAAATTTCTATATTTCTCTGAACCAACTTCAGAAATAATATAGCTCAGAAAATCTTCTGGATAATTTCTCATTGATTCCTCCATTTTTTATAATTTACTATTTAAACACAAAAATATAAAAAAATCAAGACCTTATTCCAACAGACCTAATATACCATATTTTCAATAATTATCATTTTATTAAAATAACAAGGGTTGCCAAAAATGACAACCCTTTCTTATAAAATAATATTCTATACCTTTTGGACTATATAGTCCTTTTTTATTGCCCCAAAAGCATCTTTTCTAAGAAGTTCTATGGCCAGCTTTCTCTCATCTTTGCTAGGGTTTTGTTTACTTGAAGCACATGAAATTGGATCATGAATTATTACGTTTACAAATCCTGAATTCACAATATTAGGATTTATCTTATTATGAATACAAAAAGATCCATTGATAGTAACGGGTACTATTTGTGCCTTAGACATATAACCCAAAACAAAAGGGCCTTCTTTAAATTCACGCAAATTACCATCGAACGATCTAGTTCCTTCTGGGAACATAACAATGTTATTTCCCAATTCCAATGTAGCAACCACATTCTTTATGGTAGATGATTTTAAATGCTCTCTATCTACAGTAATATTTCCACTTCTTCGAAGTACCCAACCAAAAACTGGAATTTCTCCTAGTTCTTGTTTGAATACAAATCTAATTTGCCCTGAGATCGCAAGATACAAAAAAAGAATATCAAAATGCGACATATGATTCGGAGTAAAAATCACATTTTTCAAATCTTTTATCTTTTCAATCCCATAAACTCTGAGTTTTATACAACAAAAATGTATTATAACCCAGGACCAAACTTTGCCACAGAAATTATACCATCTCGGTCCTCTATTTTTGCCACCAAATACAAGACAAAGTCCCGCAACAAGTGACATAATAAAGGTCCAAATGAATATAAAAGCGATTCTTACATGATTTATCATGACTTCCTCCATGATTAATATTTTTGTGAATATTGCATTTAATCACAAAGCACAAAAAAAATCAACTCTGAGCATTAAAACGGCCCAGAGTTGCACTAAAGATAGAAACTTGGTTACATAAGCTTGATTGCGTCTTCTCCTAAAAGACAATCAAACCTGTTTTCTAACAAACTGTTAAGTATTTGTTCTGTTTTACAAAAGATTTGTAATTCGCCACAATTCTCTTGGCAAAAATACTTATAAAACACTAATATTCTCGAAATAAGCGTTTGACACGGCACAGATAGAAGATATATCTGACAAAGGTCAAAAAATTTAGATTTTTCCAAGCAGAGAGAAAAAACACGACTCAAATTTTCTCTTCTAACTTCAATTTGTGAAGATGTATTATCAAAATTTGACAAAAAATCAAATTTCAAAATACACAAATTACCTTCAAAAAAATAATATATTCCTTGCATTATTTCCTCCTTTTTTTAAAAAATACATTTCTTAAAATAACCTTAATACTTTAGTTAAAAAAAGTAAATACATCTAATATCTTCCTTTTCCCATTGTAATTATATGAATGTTTCCATGGAGATTTTTTATACCAAGAATTGCTTATTGCTTTTTTATTTCCAATATAAAAACCTATATGAAAACGGGACTTTTCATCATCTTGTCTTTTTTTCTCCCATACTATCACATCACCTCTCCTAATATCTTCTAGATCTATTTTTTTCCAACCAAAATCATCCATATCTTTTATAGTATTTCTAACAGTTGCATGAATATTTTTTATCATTCTAAATTTAAATAATACTGAAGAAAGAAAAAAAGCACATGATAATCGCCCATCTTTTAAAACATCAATTTTATCATTATCTCTCGTAATAAAATAATTCCTATACTTTTTGGATTCAATACTATTTTTTATATCATCTATATAATCCTTATTCATAAAATAATTCTTAACAAATATTCTAATTAATGTATACACCAAGTTGGATCTCCTTGTTTACATTTTTCACGTGTACAACAAAAATATATATCATCAGAAAGTACATTTACAGCTTCAAGACTATAAGAACATATACAAATAGGATTTTCATAATATATTATATAACTTTCATCATCTGTTGGTGGTATTGGGATTGGATTTAAATATAACTCATCTTCATACTTTAAAGGTACATTACCTTTACAAATAGTGGCCCCAAAATTACTAGATATAATACCGTTATCAGAACCACAGTTCCAAGCATAGACTTCTTCATCCATTGGATATTCATTATGATCAATATTATATATTTCCAATGTATCAGATATTATTTTTATATCATTAATTCTTTTTGCATCTCTTGCTTTTTTCTTGCAGAATTAAGTGCAAAAATAGCAAGAGTTGATAGTAGCCCAATAATAGTTATTACTACCAATAACTCAATAAGAGTAAAACCTTGTTTTTTATCTTTTTTGTATATTTGCATTTGCCTTTATCTTACTTTGCATTTCTTGTCTTGTTTTTTCTATCTGTTGTTTTCTCTTTTGACTACTATTCCATGCTGATAATGCAAAAGATATTATTATAATCCATCCTACAATAATTATCGCCATATATATCTTTTTTTTCTTGGCTTTTTTAACATCTATAATTGAAGATTTGATATACGCATTCTGTTGTCTTCTCTGCACTACTTCGTCAAAAGAATCACTCAAATCTATAGATTGATTTTCATTTTCTTGATTATTCTGTTCTCCGTAATAATTATTTTCCATATTTTTGATTTTAAATTATTATTTACATTGATTATAGCATAAAAAAAACAGCTATAATAGCTGATATAATAATAGTCACAGTAAATAAGTTAGATTAATTTAAAACAAAATTATTTTGGTGGGTGTAGATGGACTTGAACCATCGACCTCGACTTTATAAGAGTCGCGCTCTAACCAGCTGAGCTATACACCCATAGTATTTTTATTTTAATTTACATTTACTGAAATAACAATTCAGCTGCCTGTCCGCCGAAATGCAATAAAGGCGGAAGCTATACACCCATAATATAATTCTAAATTTTAAATTATAAATCACAAATTGTAAAGTATAATTCGCAAAGTTGTAATTTAAAATATAAAAAACAATCTATTAAGCGGGACAAACTCCACACTCTAATATAAACATATTATGGTGGGTCCGAGGGGACTCGAACCTCTGACCTCTACGATGTCAACGTAGCGCTCTAACCAGCTGAGCTACGAACCCACAAAAAATTTTATTTATCTTATTAAGCAATATTTAGTATATCTAATAAGTAAAGTTTTGTTAAATATTTTTTGATATATTTACTTTCAAAATATCTAATACCTTTTGCCTTACTTCACTTACATCACCTCTTACTTCAAAGCTTAATAAATCACAATTTCCAAGAAAATCATTATTACCAACAAGACCACTAACAAGACCTATAGAATCATGTTTATAATTTGAATAAATATAAATTCTTGATAAATCTTCTTTTAAAACTTGAAAAAGAGCGACTACTTCTGCTTGAGATGCTTTTGATACTATTTCTTCTACAAGATCATCAATCTCAATTTTGTTTTCTTCTGTATCTTCTAGCTCTAAAGTAGACCAAGCTATTTTATAATTCTGGTCATAATTCAATTCAGATAAAATTTGACCCCAAACTTTCAAAAGAGATATCGATTTTGTTCTATAAATATTTGAAATAATTTTTTCTCTATCGGCGCCTTGTTCTATCAACTTCCCTGCTATGTCTAATATTCTTGGAGTAACTTTTTGATTACTAAAACCCTTTGTGGCTAAAACCAACCCAGTAAATAAACATTCTGCAATCTCTTTACTAATTTGTTTTTTATTCAAATACAATAAATTAAATATTTGTTCTGAAATACAGCTTGAACCAATATCTATAAAATTTATTTGACCATATCTTTCATTAGAAGCCTCATTATCTATATTTATAACTGGTACTTGCTGAAAAAAGTCTACGTGATTTAAAAATGTTTTACCAATAGACTTTAAGTCTGGAGAATTAAAAACCAAAATCAAATCATAGTAATTTGCAAAATACACAAGTACATCTTTTGGATCAATCTCAAATGGATTAGAATCCAAAAAAATCTTTAATTTATTACCTTCTTCAGTATAATTAATTTCTTTTATTTTTGTCTTTGTGGTATCTACAGAAAAAACTAATCTTCTTAAATGTCTATCTTCAAACTTTGCATTTTCTATATTTGGCAAAAAGTTATGTATTTTTTTAGGTTTTTGGGGTAAAATAAAATCAATATTACTTTCATTTTTTTTGCTTATCAAATAATTATAAAAACCAAGCATTCCTGACAAACAATCTCCAGAATAATTATCTGGAACCGTTAACAAAATACTTTTAGCATTTCTTATTGACTCAAAAATTTGCTGATCAATATCTAAACTCATTATTTTATTTTAATCATTTAAAAAATAGGTATTATAGCAATATATGAAATATTTCATAATTAGTCAATAGATATATAATAATATCTACCTTGACTAAAAACTATAAAACAACTAATATTAGAAACTAACCCTAAAAAATTCAATGAATATAACAGAATTAGCAAGACAATTAAAAACAACAACCTCTGAACTTTTAGAAATACTACCTAAAATTGGCTTTGATATTGGGGCAAAAGCTATAAAAGTGGACGATTCTTTGGTAGATAAAATAAAATATGCATATAAAGCTTATCAAAGAAAACTAAAACTTATAGAGGAAGAAGCAAAAATAACTGAAATAAAAATAGAAAATAAAGATGATAAAGTAGAGGTTAAACGTAATAAAAATATTATAGTTTCAAATAATATAATAGTAAGAGATTTGGCTGATAAAATGGAACTCCCTATAAATAAGGTAATGACTGAACTTATAAAAAATGGGGTCATGGTATCATTAAACTCCACAATTGATTTTGAAACTGCAAGTATAATAGCTGAAGATTTAGGATTCTCTGTAGAAAAAGGAGAAGAAGAACAAAAAGATAGAGAAATGGAAGAAAAAAATATAAAAGAACTAGAAGCTCTATTATCAAAAGATAAATCTCAAACTAAAAAACCACCAGTTGTAGTGGTTATGGGGCATGTAGATCATGGAAAAACTAAACTATTGGATACAATTAGAAAAACAAATGTTATAGACAATGAATCTGGAAATATTACTCAACACATAGGTGCATACAAAGTAAAATTAGATGATCGTGAAATAACATTTTTAGATACTCCTGGACATGAGGCTTTTCGTGCAATGAGATCTCGTGGTACAAAAATAGCAGATGTAGCAATAATAGTAATTGCCGCAGATGAAGGATTAAAACCACAAACAATAGAATCAATAGAATTAGTTCAAAAAGAAGGTGTACCATTTATAATAGCAATAAACAAAATAGATAAACCTGAAGCAGATTTAGATAGAGTGAAAAAAGAACTATCTGAAATAAATGTCATACCTGAAGATTGGGGTGGAAAGACAATATGTGTTCCAATATCTGCAAAAGAAGGCAAAAATATAAAAGAATTATTAGAAATGATTAATCTTGTAGCTGATATGGAAAATTTACAAGCAGACTCGTCTAGAAAAGCAATTGGAACAATAATAGAATCTCATATAGATAGAAATCAGGGACCGATAGCTTCTGTATTAGTACAAACAGGCACGCTAAATCTTGGTGATGAATTCGTAGCTGGAAATACACATGGAAAAGTAAGGGCAATGGTTGATCATTTAGGACAAAAAATTGAACATGCTACCCCATCAACACCTGTTCAAATTTTAGGATTTAAAAATGCACCTGAAGTAGGAGATGTTTTTAATGCAGATATGTCTCAAAATGAATTAAAAGATATAAGAAAACAAAATACATATCAAATCAACAAAACACAAATGTCTTCTGAAAAAGGTAAGTGTGGTGAAGAATCAGAAAATAAAAGTTCTTTAAATATAATATTAAAATCAGATTTTATAGGATCTCAAGAAGCTATAATGGAGGCAATAAATAAACTTGGAAATATTGAAACAAAAGTAAAAATTGTAAAAACTGGTCTTGGAAATATAAATGATAAAGATATTTTTGATGCTGATGCTACAAAATCTATCATACTAGGATTTCATATAAAAATAGATCAAAATGCCGAACTTATTGCAAAAGAAAAATGCGTAGAAATAAAAAATTACAAAATAATATATAAAATGTTAGAAGACTTGGAAGAAAAAATAAAATCAATGAAATCAGAAGAAACAATAAGAGAACAAATTGGTGAACTATTAATCCTAGCAATATTTAGAGTAATGCCAAATGGAATAATTATAGGTGGAAAAATACAAAAAGGAAAAATAACAAAAGACTCAATTGCAAAAGTTATAAGAAATAATAACTTTATAACTACTGGTAAAATAAAAAGTCTCCAAAGTGGTAAACAAAATGTAAATGAAGTGGTAGAAGGACAAGAATGTGGATTAGAATTTTCAGGAGAAACAACAATAAAAGAAGGTGATATTTTAGAAATATATAATGAAAGAATAATAAATTAAATGAGTATAAGATGTGAGCAGGTATCAAATGAAATTAAACATTTATTATCAGAAATAATAATAAAATATGTTGAAACAGTTGATTACCTCATAACCATTACAAATGTAGAAATAAGTCCTGATTTAAAATATGCAAAAGCATTTATTACTATAATTCCTGAAAATAAAAGTGGTAGCGCGCTAAATCAATTAAAAAAAAGTTATGGACTTATACAGAAACACTTAAAATCCAAAATAAGATTTTATACAATACCAAAAATAACTTTTAATATAGACGAGGGCGATAAAAAAAGAAGAGAAATAAATGATGCATTAGATTCAATAAATAAATAAAATGTTGGTCCAGGAAGCGAAAGAATTGTATACAGCAATTTCGCAATCACAAAGTATACTTATAGTTACACACAGGAATCCAGATGGAGACGCAATAGGAAGCAGTCTCGCTTTTTATAATTTCTTAAAATCTATAAATAAAAACGTGAAATGTTTTTGTAAAGATACTTCAACAGAAAATTTTAATTATCTAGAAAATATAGAACAAATACAAAGTGATATTTCAATACTAAACGAAAAATATGAACTTTGTTTAATTGTGGATTGTGGAGATTTGAGCATGACCAAAATAAATGATATTTTAGAAAATAAAAATTTTGAATTTGGTATAGCAAATATAGATCATCACGAAACAAATCCAGAATATGGGAAAATAAATATAGTAATAAAAAATGCGTCCTCTACTTCAGAAATTATATATTTATTACTAAACTCATGGAAGATAAATATAGACCCTAAAATAGCAACAAATCTTATAACCGGAATAATTACAGATACTAATAATTTTACAAATGGAGGAACGACAAAACAATCAATAGAAATATCTTCTAGATTGCTTAGCATAGGCGCAAATATAGGAGACGTTTTGAAAGCCCATGTTTACAATAAAACTATAAATATTCTAAAATTATGGGGTATAATATTAAAGAGAATGATATTTTCAGAAAAACTATCAATGGTAAATACGGTACTATTTGATACAGATTTAGAAAATCTAAATTTAGAAAAAGATGCAGCAGAGGGTGTATCAAATTATTTAAACAATTTATCAAAAGATATAAAATTTAGTTTATTACTAAAAGATGATAATCGTGGCACTGTAAGAGGAAGTTTTAGAACAACAAGAGACGATATTGATGTATCAAAAATAGCAAAAACATTTGGTGGTGGTGGACATAAAAAAGCAGCTGGTTTTGAAACTAGTGGCCATGTAGAACTCAAAAATAATATTTGGCAAATAGTAAAGTAATACCAATCATACTAATTTCATTTGTATAATTAGTAAAATTCGTATATTAGTATTATATATAAATAAAGTTAATAATATAAACTAAAAATCCACCACAAATTTGGTAGGATAGAAGGAACAATAATAATATGTTTTTAATACCAACGGTTATAGAAAAATCAAATCAGGGTGAAAGAGCTTATGATATTTATTCTCGCCTTCTAAAAGAAAGAATAATATTTCTTGGCTCTCCTATAAATGACGCAGTAGCAAATACAATAATAGCTCAGTTATTATTTCTAGAATCAGAAAATCCAAAAAAAGATATCAAACTATATATAAATTCTCCTGGCGGAAGTGTAACAGATGGTCTAGCAATTTATGACACAATGCAATATATAAAATGTGATGTCTCAACAATAGCAGTTGGCATGGCAGCTTCAATGGCTGCAGTTTTGCTTTGTGCTGGAGCTCCAAATAAAAGACTTGCGCTTCCAAATGCAGAAATATTACTCCACCAAGTAATGGGTGGGGCTGAGGGACAAGCAACTGATATAAAAATAAAGGCCGAACAAATTCTAAAAATAAAAGAAAAATTAAATAAAATTTTAGCAAAGCATACAGGACAAGATATCAAAAAAATAGAAAGAGATTCTGACAGAGATTATTATTTAAACACACAAGACGCAATGAAATATGGACTTATTGATAAAATTATAAAATAATACTTAGTCACTTCGACTGAAGTCAAACTGAAGCTTTAGCGAAAGTTGACGGAGCGGAGAAGTCTCGAAATTTTTATATTATATAAAAAATGCTGAATGCGAGGTTTCTCGACTCGCCCCGCTTAGCGGGACTTCGCTCGAAACGACAAACAAAAAAACTCAATGATAAACAAAAAATAAAAATGGATTTTAAAAAATTAAAATAAAATTACACAAAAACAAAAATCACCACGCTTAGCGGGGCGATTTTTTTGATTAAAATGTTTAGTTTTATTTTTATCCATATGATGGTAGGTCATCAAACCAACCAAAGACACATCCAAAACAGAATGCAACGATAACCAACATGATTATCTTCTTCATATTCTCTCCTTTTTTAATTACCACTCACGAAAGCAGCGCTCGCAGGGGCAATAATCACTTTTACAATTGTCACATGGGCAATGGAGTAAAAGCTTATCAAACAACAACCAAGCAAGTATTGATAGTAGAATGAAGATAATTATGTTTTTCATCTTCCACACTACTTATCCATGAAAACAAGTATAATTAATACCATAAATGATGCAGCCATGGTGACAATACTACCACCGATAAATCCAAAAATAAAATTCTTCATTCCATTCTCCTTTTTTTGGTATGACATCTTTATTTTTCGACACCTCTAATCTTCTTTAACTATAAGTATAAAGGCGATGAAAATAAATATAATGCCTGTTACAAATCCTGAAATAAAATATTTCATTTTTTACCTCCTTATTGATATAATTTAAATTCATTTCCAAAATTCAGCAATGCTACTGTCCTGACCTTGAAGAAGTCCACACCCTTCAAAGTGAGGACATTGACATAACATTTTACTCCACTCAATATCATAAATAGTAGTAATAACTGAAGACCAAGAATACTCAACATCAGACCAAACAATCACTTTTATATCACTATCGTCTTTAGTAATATAGGTATGTATATCCTCAATACATGTTGGCCTAAATTTCTCAAGTTCGTCGTCATCGAAGTGAATATTTCTTGGTAGAAGATATGCACAAAGAATTTCATAAATATCCGATCTACCATTTATCTTTTCTGTCTTAGTTAAATACCATGTCTTCCAAAATTTTCCTTCCGGAGTATCTTCTTTTATAAGACTTTCATAATAGATGCTGGCGGGAATATAAACAACTTCAAATTTAGAATCCTTTAACCTAGCATTAGCCTCTCTGAGTAATTCAGATAAGTACCCAAAAACGTCTGCTGGACAAATTAAGTCCATGTTGGATCTTACAACCTTATCCAAATTATTTAAACGAAGCATGGTATTAGCTTCATCAAGAGCAATACTAAGTTGCGCAACTAACAGGAAAAGTCTGGATCTTTTTTGTTCCATTACAATATCCTCCACTTATATATTTTTTCTTTATCTTACACTTTGGAAACTTCTTGTCAACACACAAAAACCAAAGAACTTCAACAAAATTATATTAAAATAATTACCTTAAAATTAGTATTATTTCCGCCAGAGGCGCCTGCCTACCGGCAGGTAAGCATTTACATCTAATACTTGAAAAAAATAGACTAATGTGATAATATGAGTTTATTGTTAATTAATAACTAAGTTTTGGATAAAGAATTCTAGGATATTAAAGTCAAAAATATCAGTAAACAAGCCAAAAATTACGAAATATAGAAATGCTCAAATTAACTCTATTAAATAATATAGAACTAAAATTACTGAAAATACGAATTTTAGAAAAGTTCTAATTTTTGTTATACAAATTCTTTGTTCAAAATTCGAAAGATAAATCAAAATGATAGAAACACTATCCTATGCGCTAGCGTCTATGTTGCTTTTAGGTTTGGGAATATTTCTAGGTTACAAATTAAGACAAACAGTAGCAAAAAATGCCGTAAATAGTGCTGAAAAAAAAGCAGAAGAAATACTTGAAAAAGCAAAAGAAAAACAACAAGACATATTAATTCAAGCAAAAGAAAAATCAATAACTATAATTGATGAAGCAAAAAAAGATGAGCAAGAAAGAAGAAAAGAAATACATCACACTCAACAAAGATTAGAACAAAGAGAATCTCTTTTCGACAAAAAATTACTTGATTTAGAAAATAGAAATCAAGAAATAAAAGACAAAGAAGAAAAAACAGAAAAACTCAAGGAAGAAATAAAACAAATTCAACTCATGCAACTTGAAAGATTAGAAAATATTTCTAAAATGTCTCAAGATGATGCAAAGACTTTGCTCTTAGAAAAAACGGAAAATATAATGAAAGATGAGCTTGTTGCAAAAATAAAAAAAATAGAACAAGAATCAACAGAAGAAATAGACAAAAGAGCAAAGGATTTATTATCAAATGCAATACAAAGATGTGCTATAAATCATGCCACAGAAACTACTACAACAACTGTAAATATTAGTTCAGATGAAATGAAGGGCAGAATCATTGGAAGAGAAGGTAGAAATATAAGAACAATAGAAAAACTTACAGGAGTGGAAATTATAATAGATGATACACCTGATGTAATAGTAATATCTGGTTTTAATCCAATTAGACGTCATTTGGCAAAAAAAGTTATAGACAAACTTGTATTAGATGGAAGAATACACCCAGGGAGAATTGAACAAACAATAGAAGAAGCAAAAAAAGAAATAGCATTAGACATAAAAAAAGCCGGAGAAGAATCAATATATGAAGCTGGAATCCCTTCTGTTGACCCAAAACTCGTTCAAATACTTGGAAGACTTAAATATAGAACTTCTTATGGTCAAAACCAATTAAAACATTCTGTAGAAGTATCTCTTTTATCTGGACTTATCGCAGAAGATTTAGGTGCAGATGTAGCAATAGCAAAAAAGGGTGGTCTATTTCATGATATAGGCAAGGCACTTGATCACGAAATAAAAGGAACTCATCCAGAAATAGGTTATGATATACTTAAAAAATTTGAAATAAGCGAAGATGTGGCACTCTGTGCAAAAACTCATCATGATGACAAACCAGCAACACTTGAAGCAACAATAGTAAAAGTCGCTGATGCAATATCTGGCGCAAGACCAGGAGCAAGAAAAGACAATTATGAAAACTTCTTACAAAGATTAGATGAACTTGAAAAAATTACAAATTCATTTGAAGGTGTAGATAAATCATACGCTATTCAAGCTGGCCGTGAAATTAGAATATTTGTTCGCCCTGAAGAAATAGATGATCTAAAAGCTATAAAACTAGCTCAAAGTATAGCTGGAAAAATAGAGGAAGAATTAAAATATCCTGGAGAAATAAGAGTAACTGTTATAAGAGAAACTAGAATTACTGAATACGCTAGATAATTAATATAAAATCTATGCTAAAAGTATTATTCTTTGGAGACGTAATGGGCTCTATTGGTAGAAAAGCTATAACTTCTACTTTGCCAATACTAAAAAACAAATACAAGATAGATTTTGTGATAACAAATGCTGAAAATCTTGCTCATGGCAAAGGAGTAACTACAAAAACACTAGACCAGTTAAAAAATATTGGAGTAGATTTTTTTACATCTGGAAATCATGTATATTCAAAAGGAAACTACAAAAAAATAGTTGATTCAAATGAATATAATATTATAGCACCAGCCAACGATCCAAGAACTCCAAAAAACAATGGATATAAAATTATAGATGTAAGTGGGAAAAAAATATTCATATTCAATTTATTGGGTAGAACATTTATAAATGAAAAAAATATTGAATGTCCATTCAAAACTTTTGATAAAATATATAAAAAAATCAAGGAACTCAAACCTGATTTCACAATTCTAGATTTTCATGCTGAAGCAACTAGTGAAAAAGTTGCAATGGGACATTATGTAGATGGAAAAATTGATGTACAAATTGGAACACACACACATATTCAAACAAATGATGCTAGGGTGTTACCAAATGGAACATTATATGTTACAGATATTGGTATGGCTGGAGCAAAAGAATCTGTAATAGGAATAGAAAAAGAAATAATAATAGAAAAATTCATAAAAAATTCTAAAATTATATTTGACTTACCAAAAAATGGTGAAGCGATAGTAAATGGTGTCTATCTAGAATTAAATAAAAATAAAAAAAATAATTCCATACAACTTATAAATGAATTTATAGAAATAAAATAAATATATGAACAAAGTAGAATTAATAAATACTATAGCTTCAAAAATTAATCTAACAAAAAAAGACATTGAAAATGTAATAAACTCTTTTGAAGAAATAGTAATAAATGTTTTACAAAAAGGCGACAAAGTAACACTTACCGGTTTTGGTGGATTTGAAGCTAGAATAATGAAATCAAGAACTGGTGTAAACCCACAAACTGGCGCAAAAATTGTTATTCCTACTACAACTGTACCAAAATTCCGTGCAGGAAAATCGTTCAAAGATGCCTTAAAAAAATAAATTCAAACTTTGGCAATATTATTATAAAGATTCAAAAATAAAAAATACGGAAATATTATCGTATTTTTTATTATATGCTTCTAAAATTTATTTTAATATAATTCCAATTTTTTTATTTACATTTAAATTTTTTAATCCACTATCCCAATCAGCAATTGCATTCCATAAAATATTTTCATCATAAATATAATCTTTCCCCTTTCTTGTACCTGGATCATTTGTAATCATCATACCTTCCTTTGTAAAACCCTTTACAACAAGCATGTGGTAGAGTGGTCCAACTCCCTTGAAGTTTGGATTTTTTAGTTCTCTCCCTGCAGTTGGAAGTATAAGTGGGACGCCACTACTTAAAATATCTTTCATATCTTCTATAGAATTAAATTCTATTATCTCTCCACTCACATTAAAAAAATTCTCTGCAAGCTCTATTGTAGTAGTTGCTGACAAATCAAATTGACTACCAAAACTTTCTTTTTGCCAACTTATCATATCTCCAATATCTTTCATAGCTGATTCAACTGTAATATCCTTATTTTCCAAAAACGAATAAACCATTAAAATACTTGCCTCTTCACAACCCTCTTTGTAATCTTCATCCCATTTTTGATCTGGTGATTGAATTGTAAAAGGAATTTTTAAATTTATTTCTAACTTTGTTTGTGGGCGCGGATTTGGGACAATTTCATTATTATTATTTGTGGTATTTATATCATCACGTAGAGATGATTCATGAATCATCTCTACGTTTTCATTTAAAATATTTTTACTATTTTCTCCCAAATCTGCGCCCGAAGAATTTATTTCATTCAGTGACATTTCATTTGGCAATTCTACTTTTTTTTCAAAAAATAGTTCTTTTATCTTTATTCTATTACTATAAAAAATAAATCCTAAAAATATTAGGACAAAAATTATTAACAAAATTTTTATTTTTTTACTCATTTTTTAAATTGGTCAATATTTCTCTTACAACCTTTCTATCATCCCATCTTATTTTTTTATTATCTTTTATGCATATAAATTGCTCTGCTCCTTTTCCTGTGATAAGAATTAGATCATCTTCGCCAGCAATATTTATTGCATATTCAATAGCTTTTTTTCTGTCCTCTATTTTAAACAAATTTTCATTCAATATTTTTCCCTTTTCTATTGCCCCACTTGCCACATTATCTATAATACCTATTGGATCATCATCATATGGATCTTCATTTGTCACAATTACAATATCAGCCTTTTCTCCAGCCATGGCACCCATTATTGGCTGTCTGTCTTTGTCTCTACCACCTCCGCACGATCCAAGAATATGAATTAATCTTTGATAATAAAATAAATCTATTGTTTTATATAACTGCTTCAAACTCTCTATTTCAGGAGCATAGTCTATCATCACTTTGAAATTTTGTCCTTCATTTATAAACTCCATCCTTCCTGGTGTACCAATAAAATCTTTTAGAGGCTCTACAAGTTTTGAAATATCAATTTCCTGTGAATATATTACAGACATTGCCGCAAGAACATTATATATATTAAATTCTCCTATTAATTTGTCTTCAAATTCAATTCCATTTACACTAAACTTTGTAATTGGTTTTAATTCTATATCCTCGGCTTGAATAGCGCTTTCTTTATTTATAGAAAAATCTATTTTTTTATCAGCATCAAATGCCATAAATTCACTAGAATAATTATCGTCTCTATTTGCTATTACAACTTTTTCTATTGTTTTTCCATTTATAATTTTCTTTCCGTATTTTGTGAGGTGTTTAAATAATTCCAATTTGCAATTCTTGTAATTATCAAAACCTCCGTGAGACTCCAAATGTTCTGGAGTAAGATTTGTGAAAACTACTACATCATAATTTATTCCCGAGTGACGAAATTGTTTTATACCTTCTGATGATGTTTCTATTACAGCATATTGACATCCAGTTTTTACCATTTGATGCAACATTTTTTGCAAACCAAACCTACCAATCATAGTCATTTTTTTGTCATTGAGCCATGTTTTGTTTCCTATTTTAAATCCAACTGTAGAAGTGGATCCAACTTTATATCCCAAATTTTCCAAAAAATAAGAAATCATATCCGTAACCGTGGACTTTCCATTTGTACCTGTTACTCCTATTACTATCATTTTATTTGAGGGACAAAAAAATAAATTTGCACCCAAAAGAGACATAGTTTTGTGATAACTATTTAATATACTTTTTGGCAAAACTTTTTTTATTATTTTTTTTAACATTATATAAAAACAACAAATTATAAACCATAATAACACGAATTAGAATATTCATTCCAATTACTAGTTTTTTTACAATTTCCATTTTGGCAATAAAACATAACCCAATTCTCACTACCAACATCTTCTAAATATCCCCAAATACATGGCGGTCTAGGTATGTCTTGATAAGTAGAAGTATCATCATAAGTATACCAATCGTTAGGATATTCTGGATCTTCTGGTATAGAATTCATATATATATATTATCTCCTTTTTTTAAAGAATATCCAGAACACAAATAACCATTATAACTCTCTTCATCTATATAATCTAAAACTCCGTCATTTCCACAATCACTTTGATAATAACTCCATGTATTTATTGACCCAATAGGATATCCATTATTATCTATATGATACATTTCTAATGCCTGCGATACGATTTTCAAATCACTCATTCTTTTTGCATCTCTTGCCTTCATTCTTGCAGAATTAAGTGCAAAAATAGCAAGAGTTGAAAGTAGCCCAATAATAGTTATCACTACTAATAGCTCTATGAGAGTAAAGCCTTGTCTTTTATTATTTATATTTACCATTTTTTTAATCTCTTTAATATATTATATATTTTATAATATTTTGACTTGAAAATTAAATCATAGGTACCATCATATTCTTTTTCAAATCCACCAAAACCTTTCTTGAATCTTGTAAATCCAGCCCACTTATCATTTTTTTTGTCCGTTTTAGACACTCCCCAAAAGTCATAATATTTATACTCTTTATCTTTTGCCCATTTTATTTGTTTCCATTGTAGTAAATGTGGAGCCATAAAATTTTTATGTAAATTTGAAGATGCACCATGAGTATATGTAACAGTGTCACCATATGACATTACTATATTTGTAGCAAGTACATCATTTCCATGTTTTGCAATCCACAAATTTGCTCCACCAGCCTTCGTTTTCAAAATATTTTCATAATATTCCCTTGGATGTGACAAAAATTTATCTCTACCAGATGTCTCACTCATAAGACGCCAAAAATCTTCAAAATATTCTTTGTAATCAACTGGTTGAAATACTTCTACGCCTTTTTTTTCTGCCAATCTTATGTTATATCTTGTCTTCTGATGCATTTGTGATAACAGTTTTTCTTCTGGCCATGACAAATCTATAATCTGAGTCTTTGATGGTTGATAATCTTTTACTTTTTTTATTCTTTCAAAGCTTTTTATATTCAAATATTCTGGTTCAAATCTAAAAAACACAGATCCTTTCTTTTTTCTACAAACACATATGTCTCGTACTCCTTTGAATATCAATTTTATACATTCATCACTATTTTGTACTTTTTTGGAAACTATTGGACCTCTTGGGGAATATAAATAAGTAAAATCAAAAAACAATTTTTTCTCTACAATAAGTGCGACTGACAAAATTTCTCCATTTTCTTCAAGTCCTATGTACCAAACTTTGTTTCCTATTTCTTTTTGAAAATCTCCCCAGGATGAACTTTGTAAAAACTGTGAATACTCACAAGAAGAAACAAATTTATCCAATTCTAATTTTGATATATCTCTAATCATTTTTTTAGCAATTGAAGTGCTGATTTTATTCTATCAGAACTTTTTTCCAAGTTTTCTGGTATCTTTTTGTATACATCTCTTATTTGAGAATCTGTAAATCCCAAAGCATTTAATGCTTCAAAGACTTCATCAAATTGTCCATTGTCAGGACTTGTGTTTACAAAATCCAAAATACTTAATTTATTTTTTAATTCGACTACAATTCTCTCAGCGGTTTTTGATCCAATGCCAGATACTTTTTTAAACATTTCAGCATCTCCTCTTGATATAGAATGTTTCAAATCATCTACATTTGCAATAGACATTACTGAAAGAGCAGATTTTGGACCAACACCTGATACAGAAATAAGAGAAATAAAAAAATCTCTTTCTATAAATGCTTCAAATCCATAAAGTTCTTGTGCATCCTCTCTTTGCTTATGATAAATATATAGTTCCAAATCCTGGTCTTGACTTGTTTTGGTCAATATTTTTTCTGGCAAAAATATTTCATAACCAACATTATTTACCTCCAAAATTACAAATTTTTCGGTTCTTTTTATAACCTTTCCTTTTAAATAAGCTATCATATTAATTTTCTTGTCCCGTTTTTTCGAGCTTAACTCGATTTGCGGAATTGTTTATATACTTAATAATACAGGAAAAATGAGCTAGTATCAATTGACAAAAAATGATTAATAATCATAAATAAAACACAAAACTAATATTAGTCATCTTTGCTATTTTTTATCTATCTGCTAATCTATTTATATGCAAAAGAAATATAAAAAAGCTGTAGTATTTGGCACTTTTGATATAGTTCATCCTGGACATATATATTTATTTAATTATGCAAAAAATTTAGCAGAAAAATTATTCGTTATAATTGCAAGAGATAAAAACTTAGAAAAAGAAACATTTTTTAATGAAGAACAAAGATTAAAAAATATTTCAAAATACAAAGTTGTTGACTGTGCATATTTAGGAAGTTTAGACAATCCATTAGAATTTTACAAAAAACTAAATCCTGACTTAATAATTTTGGGCTACGATCAATACAAAAATGTAGAATTACTAAAAAATATAAAAATCACAACCAAAAGAGCTCCTAGCTACAGGGAAGAATTATTCAAATCTCAAAAAATAAGAAATATTTTGAGTGATCAAAATGCAAATTTTTTCCTTATAGACAAAGACAAGGATAAAACTTCTTTTTCTATAATTTCTCAACTTAGAAAAATATTAAACCTAAAAAAAGTAGGATTTTCTGGAACTCTTGATCCTATGGCTAGTGGCCTTATGATTGTAGCCTCTAGTCATGCTACAAAATTTTTAGATGCTTTTCATATATTAAACAAAGTTTACAAAGCAAAAATAGAATTTGGAAAAATCTCTGACTCATATGATGCAAAGGGAATTATTACTAAAATAAATGTAAAAAAAATTCCAACTATAAATGAAATAAAAAATATTATAGATAAAAAATTTAGCGGAGAAATACTTCAGGCTCCACCGATATTTAGTGCAAAAAAAGTAAATGGCAAAAAAATGTACGAATTTGCAAGAGCTGGAAAAAATTTAGACATAAAAAAAGAAAAAATAACTATAAATAATATAAAAATATCAAAATATAAATATCCATTTTTGGAACTCATTATAGATTGTTCAAAAGGAACTTATATTAGATCAATTGCAAATGATTTAGGAAAAATATTAAAAACTGGTGCAATACTGGTAAAATTACAAAGAACAAAAATTGGAAATTTTGATTTAAAAAATTCAACAAAACAAAAAATATTACATAAAGATAATATAGATAAAGTCAAAATTAATATTTTAGAAATTTTAGATAATATAAATAAAGCTCTATAAATGCAAATAAGCGCTTGAAATAATAAGACTATTATGTTATATTATGTTCACGTTTGCAAAAACAAGGTTATAATCGCTCTAAACTTATAACCTAAAAAATACACAAAAATTAGATTAAAAACTATTAATCAACTAAACCGTTAAGCAATTAACAATTATATTTATGCCAAATAAAAAATCCGCAATCAAAGATTTGCGAAAAGCAACAAAAAAAACAGCAAGAAACCAACAAATCAAAAGAAGACTCAAAGAGTTGATAAAAAAAGTAGATAAATTAGTAGATACTAGTCAAAAAGAAGAAGCTACAAAATTGTATGACAAAATTCAAAAAATAGTAGATAAAGCCTCAAAAAGAGATAATCCATTTAAAACTGGAAAAGCCGATAGAATTAAATCTCGTATAGCAAAAAGAATAAACAAAATTGAAAAATCAGATACTGATAAAAAATAAGTTTAGTAGTGTCTCCTGTTTCAATTTAGAAGACTTCATTTGCCTATCAAGATTTAAAAGTTTATTATATATATTTTTTAATTCTTCAAAAGAGTATTTATTCACAAGATCAATACTCTTTTTTATTACAAATGGATGAAGTGACAAATATTTTGGCAAATTATTTATAGAAACCTTTTCATCTATTGCCGATCTCACTTGAATCAAAATTCTGTATTGTCTTACAATCATCGTAAGTAAATAATATGGATTTATACCGAGTTCCATTTGTCCTCCCAAAAGATCAATTGCTTCTTTTGTTTTTTTGTTTGCAAGCTTTTCACAAAGAAGAAATATATTGTCATCTATAGAAGCACAAATTATATCTGTTATATCATCTTCTACCACAGAGTCTGACTTACTATGGTTTGAAATTTTTTCTATCTCTGAGCTAATAAGCCATAAATCATTTCCAACAAGTGATAAAATTTTATTTGCCAGATTTTTGTCAATATGTTTTCCATTTTCCAAAAATTTATTTCTAATCCATTCTATTACCTTTTGATCTGGCAATTTTTTAAATTCTATACTAAATTCTGATTGCGTAAGTTTTTTCCAAATTTTTAATTTTTCCCCACTTAAAGATTGTTTTATAGAGTGTGGCAAATTATCTTCATAAAAAATTATTATATTACCTTCATCATTATATGATTTATCAATATATTCCTGCACGACTTCTGATAATTGTTTTGTAATATTTTGTTTTAACAAATATTTTATTATAATAAGTTTTTTGCTCACAAAAAAACCTGCCTGAGAAAATTCCTTTGTAAAATTTTCTACTGTAATTCCATCATCAAGTGTTACAATATTATAACCATGAGAGTCTACTTCCCTTATAAACTTATCTTTTATTTGATTCAATTTTTCACTAGAGCGATAGCTATCATCTCCATACAAAAAAAACAACATATATTTTAAATTTCTATTTATAAATTTTATTTACATTCTCCCCAATTTTTTCCTAATGAAACATCAACCCTTATAGGAACTTTTAATTTGAAAATGTCTTCCATTATATATTCCACCTTTTTTGCTACTTTTTCTATATCATCATTTGGCACTTCTATTACAACTTCATCATGAACCTGTAAAAGCATTTTAGATTTTTTGGATATTTTTGGCAATTCTGCATATATTCTAATTAATGCCATTTTCATAAGATCGGCTGCTGTGCCCTGAACAGGCATATTTATCGCCACACGCTCAGATGCGGCACGAATCATAGGAACACTAGAATTTATCTCCGAAATATATCTTCGTCTTCCAAAAAGCGTTTGAACATAACCTTTGTCATGTGCGTATTCCTTTGTTTTATCCAAATATTTTTTTACATTTTTATAAAGTTCAAAATATTTTGTTATAAAATCTTTTGCCTCCTGGAAATTCATTTCTGTTCTCTGTGCAAGTCCACGAGCTCCAAGTCCGTATATAACTCCAAAGTTTACTTCTTTTGCTTTTCTTCTGTCTTGACTACTTACATTATCAATTGGTTTTCCAAAAATTTCTGCCGCTGTTCTAGCGTGGATGTCTTCATTATTATTAAAAGATTTTATCATTTTTTCATCATTTGATAGAGACGCAATTACACGAAGCTCAATTTGAGAATAATCAGCACAAAGCAATTTATAACCCTTCTTTGCAACAAAGGCTCGTCTTATTTCTTTTCCAAGTTCTGTTCTTATTGGAATATTTTGTAAATTTGGATCAGATGAGGAAAGCCTTCCAGTAGCAGTTACTGCTTGATTGAAATTTGTATGAATTCTATTTTTAAGGTCCACTTGTTTTATGAGAGACTCTACATAAGTAGATTGTAATTTTGATAATTCTCTATATTCAAAAATAAGATCTATCACAGGATGAAGTCCACGCATTTTTTCAAGTTCAGATGCTGCGGTAGATATTCCAGTTTTTCCTTTTTTCAAACCCTTTGAAGATATCTGTAATTTTTCAAAAAGAATTTCTTTGAGTTGAAGTGGTGAAGCGATATTGAATTCTTCGCCACAACACTTATATATTTTTTTTGTAAGTTGAATGATTCTTTTTTTCAAAATAACCCCAAATTCTCTCAAAAATTTTACATCTATTTCTATTCCTTCTAGTTCCATATCTGAGAGAATTTTTGTAAGTGGCATCTCCAATTTTTCAAAAAGATCTGTAAATTTTTGTTTTTCTAATTCTTTTTCATATTTTTTGTACAATCTAAATGTATAGTCAACATCTTCACATGAATAATATGAAACTTTTTCTATATCAACACTACCCATATTCAACTGATCTTTTCCCTTTTTTCCAATCAAATCTTGTATCGGTTGCATCCTGTAGCCAAGCTCTGAAAAAACCAAATCATCCAATTTCAAACTTCGCTCTGTAGTTGAAAGTAAATATGCTGATACAAGTGTATCAAAATACAAATCTTCTATTTCAAATCCATGAAGTTTCAAAATTTTGTAATCATATTTAATATTATGTCCTATTAATTTTGATTTTTTTAGAATAGGTTTCAATTTTTCCAAAAATTCTTTTTTGGCATTTACATAATACGCATGTCCTTCTTTAAAACAAAAACTTATTCCCAATAATTTTGCATCATATACGTTTATAGATGTCGTTTCGGTATCAATACAAAATTTGTCATATTTTATTAATTCTTTATAAAAAATATTAAAATCTGGAATATTATTTATTAATTTATAATTTTTTAAATTTTTATTATCTTTTACAAATTCAATATTTAAAAAATTATTTTCTACTCCTTTGCTTTTTTTTGGAATTTTTGAAAGCAAACTTCTAAATTCATACTTTTGAAAAACATCAAAAACTTTTTTTTCTATGTCATTTTTGGAGTCATAATCCCAACTATTTTTATCAAAATCAAAATCAATATTTACATTTTTATCTATTATAGAAAGTTCTTTGCTAAGATATGCTTTTTCTTTTTCATCTTTTAATTTGTTTTTCAAGTTGTCTTTCAAATCAGATTTATCAAGATTTTTGTACATATTATCTATATCACGAAATTTTGTTATGAGAAGTATTGCAGTCTTTTCTCCAATTCCTGAAACTCCCGGAATATTGTCAGATGGATCCCCTCTTAAAGCTTTGTAATCAATCATTTGCTCTGGAGATAAGGAAAATCTTTCTTTTACAGCTTCTATATCATAAATTACTATATCATTTATTCCTTTTCTGAAAGTCAAAATTTTTGTGTTTTTGTTTACAAGTTGTAAGGTATCTAAATCTCCAGTGAGAATAAAAATTTCTAAATCTTTTTTGTCTTTCAAACTATGAGATATTGTACCAATTACATCGTCTGCTTCAAATCCAGATTTTTCATATATTGGCACATCAAAAGCCTCTAACATTTCTTTGATAATAGAAATTTGACTATAAAGTTCATCTGGTTGTTTTACACGTTGTGCTTTGTATTCTTTATATTTTTCATGACGAAAAGTTGGTGCTCTCATATCAAAGGTAGCACAAATATAATCTGGCTTCTGTTCACTTATAATTTTCAAAAAAATAGATGTAAAGCCATATGCAGCATTTATTAAAATACCACTCTTTGTAGTAAGTAGCGGAATCGCGTGCCATGCTCTATGAAGCAATGCATTTCCATCTATTATTATAAATTTTTTCATATAAGTAATTTAAAACATTCCTGCGATAAAAAAGAAAAATATAATTAATCCAAAAATATAAAAACTCAACATAAAAATACCTTTTGGAAATATATTTTTCAAAATTACATTAAAAAATATGGGCTTGTAATTTATATAATTATTGAAACATGATAAAAAAATTTTCTTAAAAACTATGGAAAAAACTATAAGTAAATATATTTCTAAAAAAATTATTATCACATTACTTGGAAAACTCAATATAAGTGGATAAAATATTGTAAGAACAAAAATTATTCCTGAAAATACACCAAAAATGCTTATTATAACTTTAAAAATATAATAAAATGGACTAAATTTGACTAATTTTTCCTTATGTTCTTCCATATATAATATTTTACCACATCTATGATTCTAGTCGAACTATAATTGTGATACAAATGCTTTTAACTTCCCTATATTTTTGTTAAAATACATACAACTAATATAAATAATAAACAAAAAAATAATATGCCTGCTCAAAATATTGGAATAAGCCCATTATCTTTATATATAGGAATGGCAATAAGTGGTATATTCACTGGCATTGGTGTTGCACTTGGTACATATATAGCAAACAAATATATACTAGAAAAAACAAAAAAAATAGCAAAGGCACTAGAAGATAAACTTTCAAATAAAGGTTATAAAGATCAAATAGATCAATAATTAAAACCTTGAATTAATAAGTATTTTTTGATAATATAAACAAACTCAAAGTCCAGCTAGTAAATATGTTATAAGATATAAAGTTGAAAAAGATAATAGATAAAACATGGTCTTTTAAAACCCCAATCCTATCAGGGCCACGTAGCCAAGTGGTAAGGCAGAGGTCTGCAAAACCTTTATCGCCGGTTCGATTCCGGCCGTGGCCTCCATAGGATTGAGGTTTTTTATTTATGAATAAATAATTCTTAATTTTTTAACTTACAGGTGTTGAAATTACTGTAATATCAATAAAATTAAAATTTTATAGTGTAAAAAAATCCCTAATTAAAATAGGGCTTTTTTAAAAATTATTATTCTAGTATATTTCTACGGTTATATTACGTTTTACCCCAAATTTTCTTGCATTACCATAATCCTTCATCCAAATATCCAAAGTATTTGTATATCTAGCATTCATTCTATCTTCAATTATAAACTGCCTATCACCAAAAAGTTCGGGAATTCTTATTATTGTACCAAATGGCAGATTCATGTAATTTGTAGCAACTATATCTTCTACATTTCTTTTGCAAACATCAAGTCCAGAAGCTGTAATACAAGGACTATCATCAGTTTGAGCAGAATCTGAATTATAAGCAGTAAGAGTCATTTTTACGACCTTTGTAGGCTTTTTTTGCTCTATTTGTGGCAATCTTGGGTTGTTTTCAGATAAGATACTGAATTCCTCAATATTAGCTTGAAAATCACCTGAAATAAGCTCTATTTCACCATTTTTTAGACTATTTTCAATTTCAACAGCCAAACTATGCTGTGGAAGACATAATGAGGATAACAAAGCTACTACAAGTATAGATAAGTTAACCTTTAAATAATAGCTATTTATAAGCTTTTTTGCTGATTTTTTGAACTTTTTTATTCTTTTTGACATAAAATTATTCTAAATAAAAAACATCTAATAGATTAGATATTTAACCAGCTACTATAGCATATATAAAAATTTGTGTCAATGACGCTACGTCCGACGTTGCAACGTCGGACGTAGTATAAATTTTTAAATTTTTTGAAGAATTCTAAATATTCCTATCTTCTTTCAAAGATAAAATAAGAAATAGGAGTATCAAGGACGACCAAGATGTCCAAAAATAATGATCAAATAGACTGATTATCAAAATTAGAATCAAAATTGATAAAAAAATATAATTTTCAAAATTCTTACTCCTAATATGTTCCAAAATCTTAAATACAAAAATCATAAAATAAACAATAAAACCCAAAACTCCCATTTCACACAAAACTAAAACATAAACATTGTGAACTGGCTGATAATCCCAAATACTCAATGTATTATCTATTTTGTTATTTACCGCATACACATAATTATTTAAACCAATTCCTCCAATATAATCATTCTTCACTAATTGTAATGATTGATTCATCAAAACAGATCTTTCATTGTATGATTTTATTTCCAACCTATCTTCATTTCCAAGTCTTGTATAAAACAAATCTCTAAATATAAAAAAATTAGTTATTAATATAAAAATAGCTACGAGTATAACAGGATATATTTTCTTTAAATTTTTTGAGTACAAAGAAAATGCAAAAATTATAAAAAACGATATAAAAAGTGCAAGAATAGCACTTCTTGAAAATGTAATACAAAGACAATACAAAAAAACTGACAAGACAAACCAAAAAATACCCTTTTTGAATATACCCAAGTCTCTATATTTCTTAAAATATACAAAAACCATTAATAATATTGCAATACTCAAAAATCCTGCAAATATGTTTGGATGTGAAAATCCTCCATATACCCTTAAAAATCTTCCAGAAATATTTGAAACCACAGAAACTCCCCCTAAATATGACAATTGTTCTGAAATTCCCAAATATTTACTAGGAAACACATATTGATTTACAAATTGAAATATAGCCAATACGCAATTTAAAAAAATACTACAAATAAAAACATATATTAGTTTGAATTTATCAAAATTTATTTTTTGCAATATAAAAAAGAATATAATACACTCAGTAAGTTTGAAAAGTCCATAAAAATACAATTCCAAGTTAAGCGCAAATAAATAATTTATAGAAGCAAGTACTAAAAACAAAAATGAATACAAAAAAATTCTCGACAGCTTATCTTTTTTCTTACCCGATAATATAAAAACAAATATTAAAATTAAAAATATTAATTCACTAAAATAAAATGATAATTTTCCATATTCATAAATTTGATTATTCAGGGTCAAATACTCATAAATATATCTTGTTTGCCATGACAAAAAAAATACAAATATATAGAATACATATTCTGTTATTAAATTGAAATTAAATTTGAAACTTGTCTTCATTTCATTTATTATTTATTTTCTTAAGAAAAATATCTCTATAATATTTTCTTCTATCATTTTCATGAAATTTGAGTATATTATCATTTATAACAACATCTTTATCATCATGAACAATGTTTCTTTTGAAAGACATTTTTGCTAATTGTAAATTTTTTAATAAAAGGTTAAAAGATATACCTAAAAAATTATCTAAAATTTTTTCCAAAAATAATCTAAAATTTTTACTAAACCTGGAATCAGATACAATAAATGAGTCTATTGGATCATTTTTTTCAAAATTAAATATTCTATCTTTTACCCAAATATTTTTTTTCATAAAGTCTATATATGTTTTATAGCCAAATATTGGCATAAGATGTATCATCCAATAATAAAAATATATATCATTTTTATATTGCAAATTTTCTATGTTTAAATTTTCATCTGTAATATAAAAACTCAAACATATTCTATCTTCAATTTTTTTCCCATGCCTTCTTACGCCAGATAATTGAACAATTAAAGTAATAAAAAAACGAGAAAACCAAATATATTTTCCCCTTATTATAATAAATAAATCTATATCGCTTTCTTTGTTTAAATTAAAATAACCAATAGAATTACAAAGCGCTACCATTTTCACAAATGGTAAAAATTTTATTCTATTTACAATTTTTAAAGCTTTTTTCCATTTTATAATACTAAAATCTCTATGATCTTTTCTAATTTTTATAATATCGCGTCTGCCTTTTATAAAGTAAAAACTATCTTTTGACTCTATATATCTAAAAATATTTGCACTATTTGATAAACAATTTTCTACATCATATAGACTACATTTATAATCTAAAAGCCACGTCCATAATTCAAAAGAAGTAAGTGGATAATCAAAAATATCATAATAAAATATGGTTCTAACTATCGCCCTTTCCAATTTTTCTAGATTTTTTAACATCTTAATAAAATCAGGAGATTAGATCTGAAAGATATTGCCCTGTGTATGATTTTTTAATTTTTATAATATCTTTTGGTGTACCTTGTGCAACTATTTCCCCTCCTTTATCTCCACCATCAGGACCTAAATCAATAATCCAATCAGCACACTTTATGACGTCAAGATTGTGTTCTATTATAAGAACACTATTTCCTTTATCAACTAATTTTTGTAAAACATCTATCAATTTTTTAATATCATCAAAATGTAATCCTGTAGTTGGCTCATCTAATATGTAAAGTGTTTTGCCAGTTGCTTTTCTAGAAAGCTCCGAAGCAAGCTTTACACGTTGTGCTTCTCCTCCCGATAATGTTGTTGCTGATTGGCCAAGTCTTACATATCCAAGACCTACATCATTCAATGTTTTCAATTTTCTATATATATTTTCTTTATCTCTAAAAAATACAATAGCCTCACTCACGGTCATATCCAAAACATCTGCAATATCTTTACCTTTGTAATGAATTTCCAATATATCTTTATTATATCTCTTGCCTAAACATTCCTCACAATCAACATAAATATCTGGCAAAAAATTCATTTCTATTTTGATAAGTCCATTACCCTGACATGTTTCACATCTTCCACCCCTTACATTAAAACTAAATTTACCAATACTATAACCTCTTATTTTTGATTCCGGTAGTGTTGCAAACAAATCTCTAATATATGTAAAAACACCAGTATAAGTTGCTGGGTTAGACCTTGGAGTTCTTCCAATTGGAGATTGGTCTATATTTATAACTTTATCTATATTTTCAAGACCGCATATTTCTTTGTGTTTTCCAGGAATATCTTTGGAACGAGTTAGTGCATTTGAAAGTGCTCTACCTAAAATATCAAATATAAGAGTAGACTTACCAGATCCAGACACACCAGTAACACAAACCAATTTCCCAAGTGGGATTTTTACATCAACATTCTTTAAATTAAATTCATTTGCACCAAAAACTTCTAAATATTTATCATTTCCTTTTCTAACTTTTTTTGGAGCTTCTATATTTATTGCTTTTGATAAATATTGTCCTGTGATAGATTTTTTATTTTTCTTTATTTCCATTGGAGTACCAACTGCTATAATATTTCCACCCTTTTCTCCAGCTCCAGGACCCACATCAACAACATAGTCAGCACAAAGTATTGTCTCTCTATCATGTTCTATTACCACAACTGTATTTCCAAGATTTTTTAAATCTTTTAAAGTGTTTATCAATTTATAATTATCCTTTTGATGAAGACCAATAGAAGGCTCGTCCAATATATACAAAACTCCTGACAAAGATGAATTGATTTGTGTTGCAAGTCTAAGTCTTTGCATTTCTCCACCTGACAATGTAACAGAAGTTCTATCTAATCCAATATATGAAAGTCCCACGTCATAAATAGACTTTATTCTAGATAATATTTCTTTTACAAGTCTTGTAGATATTTCAAAATCTTTTTTATTCAAAACATTATCCTTATTTTTTGATAAAGCTTCAAAAAATTTCTTGGCTTGATCTATTGTAAGAGATGTTATTTCACTTATATTTTTGTCTAATATTTTTACAGCCAAAGATTCTTTTTTAAGTCTTTTTCCATTACAAGATAAACAAAGATGTACTCTCATACATTTCTCAACCTCAGATTTTACATATTCAGAATCCGTCTCTTTGTATTTTTTTTCTAAATAGGAAATTATTCCATCATAATTTGAATTACCATTCAACAATATATCTATTTTGGACTTTGATAAATCTTTTAAAGGAATATTCATGTTTATATTATTTGGCCCTGTAATTTTTTCTAATACCTTGAAATATATATTTTGATTTACACAAATTTTAAATAATAATCTAAGCGCCCCTTCAGATAAACTAAGTTTTTTGTTTGGAATAATAAGTTCTGGATCTATTTTTAATTTTATTCCAAGCCCACCACAATCTGGACAAGCTCCATGAGGAGAATTGAAAGAAAAATTTCTAGGTTCAAGTTTTGGAAAACTCAAATCACATTTAAGACAATACAATTGATTACTATAGACGTGATCTTTAGAAATATCTTTTTCACAAATAATTAAATATCCATTTGAAAGATCAATTGCTATAGAAATAGCATTTGAAAGAGCACTCAAAGACTCTCTTTTATCTTCTACTTTTAATTTGTCTACTACTATATCTACATGAGAATCATCACATAATCCCAAATTTGCAGTATCATTTATTGAATAAAATTCTCCATCTATTCTTACCAAATCATAACTACTCTTTTTTATTTTTGAAATAAGTTTTTGAGTATCTTGTGTAAAATTTTTGTTAATTGGAGAAAGTATAATTATTTCCTTATCTTTAAAATCATTTTTTACTCTATTTAATATTTGTTTAAAATCTTGTTTTTCTAAAATTGTATTACATTTAGTACAATGAACTTTGCCTATATTTGTATACAAAATTCTAAGATAATCATAAATTTCACTTACAGTACCAACGGTAGATCTTGGACTTCTGTTATTCACCCCTTGATCTATTGATATTGCTGGTGGGAGACCTTCAATACTGTCTACATCTGGCTTATCCATCAAATCTAAAAACTGCTTTGAATAAGCAGACAAAGATTCCATATATCTTCTTTGACTTTCGGCAAACAATGTATCAAAAGCAAGTGAGGATTTTCCACTTCCTGATAAGCCACTGATTACAATAAATTTATTCCTTGGTAACTCGAGATCTATATTTTTTAGATTATGAACTCTAGCTCCACGTATGATTATTTTCTTTGTATCCATTGGCGAAGTTTAATATAAAGTAAGTTCTATTTTAGTACCGAATGGCTTTTTTGTCAACGAGTCATACAACTCGTTTCACTAGATCATTCGACTCATTTTACTAAGTTATTTGACTTATTTATATAAATTATGTGACTTATAAAGTCTAGTTATGTTTATCCAATTTTCCACAAAAAAACAACTATAAAAATTCATAGTTGTTAATTTTATTCAAAATATATAACGTAAAAATATAAAAAATCTCTTATTTATTTTCTGTCTTTTTCCTATATACCCCTATTCTTGATTGATTTGTTCCAGATTTTTCAAAATTATCTGATATTCCTGCCATTCTTTTTCGGCACCTCAACATATTATACGAATAAAAATCACACTTCTTACCAATACATCCTTCTTTTGAAGGACACATTCCTTTTGCCATTTTCAAAGTATCAAGACCTATAAGCATTGCTCTTTTTATAGCAAGTTTATCGAGATGAGATGGTTTTACTGATTCTAATAAGTTTCCTGAATTATCAAAATCCCAACATTCGAGTCCTGGCATCAAACCTTTTCTATTTAAAATATGTTTATTTAATTTATCAAATGGAATTTTCTTTTTTCTAGCCGTCTCTACACGAAGAATTGCTACAACATCCAAAAAATCTATATTTATCTCATCTTTTGTTTTTATAAAAACATTTCCATCTTTTTTAAAAACTACTACAACATCTGCAAGAACCTCTTTTTTATAAAACAAATATTCCCAAATGTTTATATCATCATAATCAATAAATACTATTTTTAAATCTTTCTCATTTTGTTTTACATTGAACGATATAAGCCTTCCGTCTTTTATTGCTTCTTTACAATATTCAAAAAACTTTTCTCTAAGCTTATCCTGAATATCAACACATTGTTTTAAAATTGGTAAAACAAGTTCTAATAACTTTTTTGGGTTATCTTTCATAACTTGAGTGAGATAACTCCATGTAAATATAGCTCCACGTTTAAAAAATAAATGCTTTGAATGTTTTAGAGATGCTATTGTTTGATTAATTACGGGATAGTTATCAAAACCGAGCGGTTCATAATCTGCTAACTGTTTTAATACCATGCTATTTTCTTTTAATGGAAAAAGTGGTAATATTTTGTTTGATATAAAATAATTCAAATCTTTTTCCTTTGGAAGAGATGCGCGAAACTCCAATTCTGCCTTTGAAATTCCAGTAAATGCATTTGAACCATAGTGATAAACCATAGCTAAACTTACTATAGTATCAACTTCTAATTCTTTTGGTAATAAAATTTTTTCTATTTTTTTCATAATTCCCTCTTAATTTATAAAATTATTTTTATATACTACTTAAGTTATATCACAAAGATGAGCCTTGTCAATAATTTAAAATATATTAAGCACTAAACTAATATAAGTCACAAAAAATGTATAAAACTTTTTCGATGTAGCGAACACATTCCATATTTTTTGATATTTTCAATATGGTTTTTTGTACCATATCCATAATGTTTTTCAAATCCATATTCAGGAAAACTTGTTGCAATATTTTCCATATATTCATCTCTAAAAACTTTTGCGATAATAGAAGCAGAAGCAATTATAAAATGTTTTGCATCACCATCAACAATTATTTTATAATTTCCAAATTCAAGATTAAAATATTTTTTGAACCCACCAATATAATCTATTAAAGCATAATCAATTTCTGACTCATGTTTATAAATAATATTTTCTACAATCTTTACATTTGCAGTTTGAATACCAATTTTATCAATTTGCATATTGTCTATCATAGAAACACCAGCGTGAAATCGTTTTTTTATTTCATCTGATAATTCTTTTCTTTTTTTATGTGTAAGTTTTTTGGAATCATTTATATGCGGAATCAGGTCAAGATTGTTGTTCAATTCATCGCTAGACAAAAAAACATAACCACAAACAATAGGCCCAGCAAGTGGTCCACGACCAGCTTCATCAAATCCAATTATATTTTTATTACCTTCTTCAAAAAGTGCTTTTTCCAAATCAATACTTATCATAAAGTTATTATAATGTAATTATAATAAATAAAAAACCATCTATTAAAAAACAGATGATTTTTAAAAAAATATAATAGTAAGAAATATTATATTTTCATTTTATTTGCAATTCTCCTCAAAGCTGAAACAAATGCTGCCATTCTAAGGCTAATATTATTTTCTTTTGAAATATCATAAATTTCATCAAAAGATTTATACATTATTTCTTTTAACTTAGAATTTACTTCTTCTAAGCTCCATTTTTCATCTTTTATATTTTGAAGCCACTCAAAATACGAAACCGTTACACCACCTGCATTTGTAAGTACATCAGGAAGAAGTAAAATTCCTTTTGATTTCAAAATCAAATCTGCTTCTGGACAAACAGGACCATTTGCCAATTCAAAAACAATTTTTGCTTTTATATTTTCTACATTTCCACTAGTAATTTGATTTTCAAGAGCGCAAAGAGCCAACACCTCTGTATCTAATTCCAATAATTCTTCGTTTGTAATTGTTTTAATATTTACAAAATCTATTACACTACCTGTATCTTTTTTAAATTCCAAAATTTTATCAATATCAAGTCCATCCTCACAATGTATTGCACCCTTTGAATCTGATACTGCAATAATTTTGTAACCAGCATCAAACAAAATTTTTGAGAATACCGCTCCTGCATTTCCAAATCCCTGAACAACAACCCTAGAATCCTTTTGAAGTTTCAATTTCTCTATTGCTTTTTCAAAAATATAAAATGCCCCTTGAGCAGTAGCATTGTCTCTTCCAAGTGATCCACCATTTTCAATCGGCTTTCCTGTAAATGTAGCAAAATCACCAAATTCATCTGCCATTATTGACATTATTTTAGGATTTGTATAAACATCTGGAGCTGGAATATCTTTGTCTCTACCAATTATTTCTTTTATTTTTTGTATAAATCCACGAGACAATTTTTCAAGCTCATTTTCAGATAATAATTTTGGATCAACTGTTATTCCACCTTTAGCACCACCGAGTGGAATTCCTACAACACTACATTTTATTGTCATCCAAAAAGCAAGAGCTTTTACTTCACTCAAATCTGTTTGAAAATGAAATCTTATCCCACCTTTATATGGGCCCATTGTATTATCATATTGAACACGATATCCTGTAAAAACTTTTAACTCTCCATTATCCATTCTTATTGGAATAGAAACTTGAATGAATTTATCAGGATTTTGAAGTTTTAGAAGAACATCCTTGTTCAAATTTGCAATTTCACCAGCATTTCTTAACTGTTCCATTGCATTGTCAAATGGATTTATCATATTATAAAAATTATTTTATGAGTTCTTCTATCTTATTTTTAAGCACATCTTTTGGTAGAAGTCCCATTGTGGTATCTTTAAGTTCACCATTTTTGAAATACAAAACAGTTGGAATGCTCATAATATCAAACTTTTCTGCGGTGGCACTTGCTTGATCTACATCAAGTTTTACAATTTTTACGCCTTTTCCTTCAAATTCTTTTGCAAGCTCATCTATTATAGGAGCAAGTGCCTTGCATGGTCCACACCAATCTGCAAAACAATCCACGACAAGATTATTATTATTTTTTACAAATTCATCAAAATTTGTGTCATTTAAAATTTCTGCCATTTTATTAGCCCTTGGTTATCAGTCATTAGCAATTAAGTAGAACCTAGTACCTAAAACTGATATTAATTATTAAACAAAATTATAATTCAAATTTATCTTCTTTTTCATTTGGAAAATAAAATTGAGCTTTTGTCTCTACAATACACTTTTCTATTGTAACAAAAATCTTATCAATTTGCTCTCTATTATAAACATATGCACTTCTATTTGCACAATTTCCAAGTGTTTTTATTTTTTTCAAAATTCCATTTGTCCTGCAAGTTGCAAGACATTTAAATTTTTCTTCTTTGTTTGTAGTTCCCAAACATTTTTGTTCCTGTTTCATAAATATAAAATATTTATAAATATATAACTATACATATAAATATATAGTATATTTATATTTATGTCAATAATAATTAAATAAATATTGACATTTATATCAAAATATGATATAATTATATATTAATCTAAAATGTACCTTGAAAAAATTTTAACGATTAAAAAAGCGCAGAGATTACAAAAAACAGCTATTCCTATCATGTTTGCGAGATGGAAATAGCCACAGACATGAGACAAAAAGACGATAAAAACATCATTTATGACTATGTATCGCCAAAATCTCATACAACTCTGCTCTACTTTGATCGTTGAAAAAAAACGTACTTGTTTGTAAAAATGGACAATAAATAATATTGTCCAATAAGCTGATTGTTTCATGTCAGCAACCAAGAACAGTTTCATCGCCAAATGGAGGTAAAAAATGAAGCTAAAAACAATTTACTCAAAAAAATTAAGACCGGTCTCTATGGGATCGGTTCTTTTTTTACTAAAAACTGCCATATGTATTTGCACATTACCAATAAATATGTACAGTTAACAGTCAAGGGTTACACTTTCTAAATACTTTTCATGAGGAGTAAGTCCGTTAAGGGTTAAATGTATTCTTTTAAAATTGTAATAATTTAGCCATTCATAAGGAGTGTTCCAAAT